>JBJHBX010000104.1:0-8209 GCA_050485725.1 Gemmatimonadales bacterium
CGCCTCGATTTCGACCAGATCGAGATGCTGCTCGACGAGTTCAACTTCAAGGCGGTCCGCGAGGAAGAATACGCCGAGGTCGAGGAGGAGGAGACTCCCGACGACCCCGAGTCGCTCGTGCCCCGCCCGCCGGTCGTGACCGTGATGGGTCACGTGGACCACGGAAAGACCCTCCTCCTGGACTCGATCCGGAAGACGAACGTCGTGGCGGGCGAGTCCGGCGGGATCACCCAGCACATCGGTGCCTACCACGTGGAGCTGGACGACGGCCGCGCCGTCTCCTTCCTCGACACGCCGGGCCACGCCGCCTTCACCGCGATGCGCGCCCGGGGTGCCGACGTCACCGACATCGTCGTGCTGATGGTTGCGGCCGACGACTCGGTCATGCCGCAGACCATCGAGGCCATCTCGCACGCCAAGAACGCCGGTGTGCCGCTCGTGGTGGCGATCAACAAGATCGACCTGCCCGCGGCCAACCCCGACCGGGTGAAGCAGGAACTCCTGCAGCACGAGGTCATGGTCGAGGACTACGGCGGTGACGTGCTCTACGCCGAGGTATCGGCCAAGACGGGGAAGGGGATCGACGACCTGCTCGACAAGATCCTGCTGCAGGCGGAGATCCTCGAACTGACCGCGAACCCCGACCGACCCGCAGTGGGAACGGTGATCGAGTCGAAGCTCGACGTGGGGAAGGGGGCGGTGGCGACCGTCCTCGTCCAGAAGGGAACGCTGCGTGTCGGGGACTCCTTCGTGCTCGGGAAGTATGATGGACGCGTCCGGGCCCTCCTCGACGAGCGGGGTCGGCAGGTGACCTCGGCCGGGCCGGGCATTCCGGTCCAGCTCCTGGGCTCGGGAGGGGTTCCCCAGGCCGGCGACACCCTCCAGGTCATGGACGCCGACCGCGCCGCCGAGATCGCCGGGACCCGCCAGCGGCTCGAGCGCGAAAAGCAGCTGCGAATCAAGGACCGGGGCCTCAAGCTGGGCGACTTCGCGGCCTTCATGGGCCGCGGAGAGGTCAGCTCGCTCCCCCTGATCGTGAAGGCCGACGTGGACGGCTCGATCCAGGCGGTTTCGGATGCCCTCGAGCAGCTCTCCACCGACGAGGTCCGGGTCGAGATCGTGCACCGCGCCGTCGGTGCCATCAACGAGTCGGATGTGCTGCTGGCCGAGACCGCGAAGGCGGTCATCATCGGCTTCAGGGTCCGACCCGACACGAACGCGCGGCAGCTGGCCGAACAGAGCGGGGTCGACATCAGGCTCTACGAGGTCATCTACGAGGCGGTGGACGAGATCAAGCAGGCCCTTGAGGGTATGCTCTCGCCGGAGGAACGGGAGAGAATCCTGGGAACCGCCGAGGTCCGGGATGTCTTCAAGATCAGCCGCGTGGGCACGGTGGCCGGTTGCTACGTCACCGAGGGCGTCATGGACCGGAAGGCCCGTGCCCGCGTCATCCGCGACGGGATCGTGGTCTACAGCGGCGAGTTCGCCTCGCTGAAGCGCTTCAAGGACGACGTGAAGGAGGTCCGCGAGGGCTTCGAGTGCGGCATCGGGATCACGAACTTCAACGACGTGAAGGTGGGTGACCTGATCGAATGCTACACCGTCGAGGAGTTCGCCCGGACGCTGGCCGCCGCCGGCGGCGGGCGGGAGGGCTGAACCCGACCCCGGAGCCGGACCCAAGGAATGGCGAAGACCGTGATCGTGCTGACCTGGGAGCTGCACCTTCCCGGGTGCCGGTCCCTGAAGGAGAAGCGGATGGTGGTGCGGTCCCTCCGGGATCGGCTCCGCCACCGCTTCAACCTTTCGGTGGCGGAGACCGACCTGCAGGACGTGCACGACCGGGCGGAGCTTTCGGCGGCGCTGGTCGCGTCGGAGGGGAAGGTCGCCGAATCGATGGCCGGACAGGCGGACCGCTTCGTCGAGGAAGACGGACGGGCCTGGGTGGTTCGGCGAACCCGCGATGCAGTCTGAATCTCCGAGGAGTGAAGTTGGAATGGCAGGGAAGCGAAGCGCACGCCTGAACGAGCAGTTCCGGCGGGAGATCACCGGGGTCCTGAGGACCGAGGTTCGTGATCCGAGGATCGGCGTGCCTACCGTGACCGGGGTCGACGTGACCCCGGACCTCTGGATGGCCCGCGTCCATGTGCGCCCGGACCCCTCGATCGCCGGGGTGGATGCCGCGGACGACCTTCTGGAGGGGCTGGAGGCCGCCGCGCCCTTCATTCGCAGGGAGCTGGGAAAGACCCTCAGCCTTCGTCGCATCCCGGAGCTCCGCTTCGAGCTCGACCGCACGGTGGAGCACGCCGCCCGGATCCACGCGCTCCTGGCCGAAGTGCTTCCACCGGGCACCGCCGAAGACGGCTCCGAGGGTGACGACGGGGCCGAGGGCGAGGCGCCCGCCGACGGGGAGCCGTGACCGGGATTCTCCCGCTCGACAAGCCGGTGGGACCGACGTCCCACGACGTGGTGTCTCTCGTCCGCAGGTCCCTTGGAATGAAGCGCGTGGGACACGCGGGAACGCTGGACCCATTCGCCTCCGGGCTCCTGCTCGTGGCCCTCGGCCATGCGACCCGCCTCGTCGAGTATCTTCACCATCTCGACAAGCACTACGTGGCCGAGGCGGTCCTCGGGGCCGTGACCACCACCGACGATCCCGAAGGCGAGGTGACCGGGCGTTCGGAGGGGTGGCGTGCCCTTTCCCGTGGGGATGTCGAGACGGCCCTCCTTCGCCAGGTGGGCACCTTCCTGCAGAGACCTCCGGTCTTCTCCGCCAAGAAGCTCCGCGGTGAGGCGGCGTACCGGAAGGCACGGCGGGGAGAGGAACCGGAACTCGATCCCGTCGAGGTCGTCGTGCACGAGGTGGAACTCCTCGAGGTGGAGCTCCCGCGCATCCGCTTCGGGGTCCGATGCGGCACCGGGACGTACATCCGCGCAATGGCCCGGGACCTGGGCGAAGCCCTCGGGTGCGGAGCCCACCTGGTGAACCTTCGACGGACCCGGATCGGGACCCACCGGGTCGAGGACGCCTTGCCGCTCGACAAGCTCGGGGACCCGCTGGCCCTGCAGCGGGCCCTCATGCCTCCCGACCGGGCCGTGGCGCACCTGCCGACGGCCGAGGTCGACGAAGAGGCCGAGGAGCGCCTGAGGATGGGACAGCGCCTGACATGGTCCGGCGCCTCCCTTCCCGAGGGCGTGCCCGTCGCGCTTCGGAAGGGCGGCGACCTGGTGGGGATCGGAAGCTGTGCCGATGGCATACTCCGCCCCATGAAGATCCTCCCTGCGGAACCGGAGGACGCCCCATGACGGGCGAGGAAGCGCCAGCCGCGGAAACGCCCGATGACCTCGATCCACCCCTCCAGGTGGTGCGGTTCGCCGGACCTCCCGGGATCCCGCCCGAGCCCGGGGGATCGGTCGTCACGGTGGGGACCTTCGACGGGGTGCACCGGGGGCACCGGGCGGTCCTCGACGAGATCTCGCTCCGGGCACGCATGACCGGGAAGCGGGCGGTGCTGGTGACCTTCCACCCTCATCCGCTCCGGATCGTGCGTCCCGAGATCGCGCCGAGCGTCCTCACGACGCCGGTGGAGAAGAAGGAGATCCTGGCCGAGAGCGGGCTCGACTGGGCCGTATTCGTGCAGTTCACCCCGGCGCTGTCGAGGCTGTCGCCGCGTGCCTTCGTCGAGGAAGTCCTGATCCGGAGGGTCGGGATGGGCGACCTCGTCATCGGCTACGACCACGGGTTCGGACGGGGTCGATCGGGCGATGCAGACACCCTCCGCGCCATCGGGGCCGAGCTCGGCTTCGGCGTCGACGTGGTGGGGCCGGTGGAACTCGGAGGCGCGCCCGTTTCGTCGTCGCGGATCCGGACGGCCGTGTCCGAGGGGAGAATGGAGGATGCCCGTGAAGGACTCGGCCGCGCGTACGCCTTCCGCGGCGTCGTCGTTCGAGGCGACGGAAGGGGCCGGCGTCTCGGGTTCCCCACCGCGAACCTGGAGGTCGGGGATCCCGAGAAGCTGATGCCCCCGGCCGGAATCTACGCGGCGCGGGGTGTGCTTCGAAGTGGCACGGTACCCGGCGCGCTGCACGTGGGGCCCCGCCCCACTTTCCAGGGTTCGCCTCCCTCCGTGGAACTCCACCTGATGGACTTCGACGGCGACCTCTACGGGGAGTCCATCCGCGTCGACGTGCTTTCGCGGCTCCGGGGGATCGTGTCCTTCGCCTCGGCGGAGGCGCTGGTGGAGCAGATGCGGGACGACGTTCGCCGGGCCAGGGAGATGCTTGGTTCGGACAACGGCCCCTGACCGCCGGCGGACCCCTCTTCGTGCCGTGACCTTCCGGCGCTGGCTCTGCTTGATCCATGAAGACGCTTTCGTTAGCGTTGAGGGCTGGAACATCAGGAGGAACGAAGGCCATCCCCCGCCGCCGCACTCCCGGGCAACCCGTGCGGCGACTCCGCGGGAGAACGCACGAATACGCGAACCGACGGCAGCTTCCCCTGCAGAATCGACTCTTGCGGAGGCGCAGAAGAAGACATGACGATGACCACCGAGGCGAAGGACGAGATCATCCGGAAGTACGGCCAGCACGAGAACGATCGTGGCAGTGCGCCGGTCCAGATCGCGATCCTGACCCACCGGATCAATGACCTCCGGAGCCATTTCGACGCCCACAAGGGCGATCACCACAGCCGCCGCGGCCTCCTGAAGATGGTGGGCCGCCGTCGGCGTCTCCTCGAGTACCTGAAGCGGACGGACCTTCCCCGGTACCGCACGCTGATCGAGGAGCTCGGACTCCGGAAGTGAGCAGGACCCCGACACGGCGGCCCGCACGGGCCGCCGTGTCCCGTTTCGCGGCCTGCCCGACCGGACCCGGTCGGCCAACCCCATCAGGCTGGACCCCCCGCGATGCCCTCCGCCTACTGGCGCAGGGACATCCGGCGGCCCGGCGGTCGAACCGCGCCGGATCCGGCATGTCGCGAGACTCCATCAGGCCCGAGGGCGAGGGAACCGTTCCCTCCTTCCCGAAGGTCCATCGCATTGCAGGAAACGGAAGAAAGACGACATGATGCATCGAATCGAACGTGAGTTCGCCGGAAGGACGCTGATCATCGAGACGGGCCGCATGGCACGCCTCGCCCAGGGCTCGGCCCTGGTCCAGTTCGGCGAGACCCAGGTCCTCTGCGCCGTGACGGTGCAGGATCGACCGACCCACCTCCCCTTCTTCCCCCTGACGGTGGAATACCGGGAGAAGTCCTACGCCGCCGGGAAGATCCCGGGCGGCTTCTTCAAGCGTGAAGGCCGGCCGGGCGAGAAGGAGATCCTTTCGGCCAGGCAGATCGACCGGCCGCTCAGGCCCCTCTTCCCCGACGGCTTCCTGCACGAGACCCAGGTCAACTGCCAGATCCTGTCGGCGGACCAGGAGAACGACGCCGACGTGCTGGCGCTGATCGCCGCGTCGGTGGCGCTCAACATCTCGAAGATCCCCTTCAGCGAGCTCGTCGCCTCGGTGCGCGTGGGTCGCATCCGCGGCACCTGGATCCTGAACCCGACCTTCCAGCAGCTCGAGTACTCCGACGTCGACATCGTCGTGGCCGGTTCCCGTGATGCGCTGACCATGGTCGAGGGCGGCGCGGTCGAGGTGCCCGAGGCCGAGATCCTCGAAGGTCTGCAGGTGGCCCACGAGGGGATCCGGCAGCTCATCGAGATCCAGGAGGAGCTGGTCAAGGATCTGCGCCAGCCCGAGATGGACTGGGCCCCGCAGCTTCCCGATGTCGATCTCAAGACCCGGATCGAGTCGATGGCCGCGGCCCGGATCGACGAGGCGATGCAGATCGCCGACAAGACCGAGCGGAACGACGCGCTGCAGGCCGTGAAGGCCTCCGTGAAGGAGGAGCTCGCCGAAGCGTTCGACGAGGACGGCTACGCCGCAGCCGAGCCGCAGGTCGGCGACATCCTCAGGAGCTACGAGAAGAAGGCCATGCGCGAGCGGATCCTGAACGACGGGGTTCGTACCGACGGCCGGGACCTCGACACGGTCCGGCAGATCAGCGTCGAGACCGGGGTGATCCCCCGGGCCCACGGTTCGGCCCTCTTCACCCGCGGGCAGACCCAGGCGCTCGTCGCGGCCACGCTGGGAACGTCGCGGGACGAGCAGCGGATCGACTCCATCGACGCGCAGGAGGAGATCACGAAGTCGTTCATGCTCCACTACAACTTCCCGCCCTTCTGCACCGGTGAAGCCAAGCCGATCCGGGGCACCTCGCGGCGGGAGATCGGGCACGGTGCGCTGGCGGAGCGGGCGATCCAGCCCCTCCTTCCGGACTACGACACCTTCCCGTACACGATCCGGGTCGTTTCCGACATTCTCGAGTCCAACGGCTCCTCGTCGATGGCCTCGGTCTGCGGTGCCTCCCTCGCCCTGATGTCGGCGGGTGTGCCCCTGAAGGCGTCATGCGCCGGGGTGGCCATGGGGCTCATCAAGGAGGGCGACCGGGTGGCGGTCCTGACGGACATCCTGGGCATCGAGGACGCCCTCGGAGACATGGACTTCAAGGTGGCGGGGACCCGGCAGGGGGTCACCTCGATCCAGATGGACATCAAGATCGAGGGGCTGACGACCGAGATCATGACGGAGGCGCTCGAGCGCGCACACCGTGCCCGGCTGCACATCCTCGACATCATGGACGAGGTCGTTCCGGAGCCGGCAGCGGAGCTCTCGGCCTACGCGCCGCGCATCACGACGATGCAGGTGAACCCCGAGAAGCTGGGCGAGATCATCGGACCCAAGGGGAAGACGATCCGCGCGATCCAGGACGAATCGGGCGCCAAGATCGAGATCGAGGACTCGGGTCTCGTGAAGATCGCCGCCGTCTCGGGCGAGGCGGCGCAGCGGGCCCGCGAGATGATCGAGGCGATCGTCCAGGAGCCCGAGGTCGGGCGCATCTACGAGGGACCGGTCAAGAACACGACCACCTTCGGCGCCTTCATCGAGATCCTCCCCGGGCTCGAGGGGCTCTGCCACATCTCGGAGCTGGCCGAGGGCCGGGTCGAGAAGACCGAGGACGTTCTGAACCGCGGCGACATCACCCGCGTGAAGCTCCTCGCCATCGACGAGAAGGGGCGCCTGCGCCTCTCCCGTCGTGCCGCCCTGGCCGAGGACGCGGCGGCGGAGGGGAGCGAAACCGAGGCGGAAGCCGGCGCCCTGTGATGCCGGGACGCCGCAAGGTGCGGAACGAGCGCCGGGGTGGGGGATTCTCCTCCGCCCCGGCGTTCGCCCGTTCCGGGTCGGGGGTCGGAACCCTGGAAGAGTCGGTGCTCCCCAACGGGATCCGGGTGATCACCGAGGCGATCCCGGGGGTGCGCTCCGTGGCGCTGGGGGTCTGGGTCCGGCAGGGCTCGGCGCATGAGCACGACGTGGAGACGGGTGCCAGCCATCTGCTGGAGCACATGGTCTTCAAGGGAACGGAACGCCGGTCCCCCAGGGAGATCGCCATGGCGCTCGAGCGTCTCGGGGGTTCGCTCGACGCCTTCACCTCGCGCGAGCACACATCGTACCAGGCGAGGGTGCTGGGCGAGCACCTCCCGGTGGCGCTCGACGTGCTCGCCGACCTCGTGCTCGACCCCCTGCTGCGGGCGGAAGACCTGGAACTCGAGCGGGAGGTCGTCCTCGAAGAGATCGCGACCGTCGAGGACACCCCCGACGACCTCGTCTTCGAGCTCCACGGCGAGGCGATCTGGGAGGGGCATCCGTACGGCCGGTCGATCCTGGGCACGCGGGCTTCGGTCGGTGGACTGGCCCAGGACACCCTTCGCCGGATCCATGCGGAGCGTTACCGAAAGGGCGAGCTGATCGTGGCGGCCGCCGGGCACCTGGAGCACCCTCGGATCGTGGATACGATCGGGGAACGCTTCGGCCACCTGCCGGCGAGCACCGCGCCGGTCGTGCCCGGGGTCGACCATGCCGAAGGGGGGCCCGCCATGGACCGGCACGTGGAGCGGGATACCGCGCAGACGCATATCGTCTTCGGAAGTCGTACCCCTCCCCGCTCGGCAGCGGAGCGCTACCCCCTGAGCCTTCTCTCCGCGGCCTTCGGAGGGGGAATGAGCTCGAGGCTCTTCCAGCGGGTGCGCGAGGAGATGGGGCTCGCCTATTCCGTGTTCTCGTTCCAGTCGTTCTACTCGCGGGCGGGCATTTCGGGCGTGTACGTCGG
>JBJHBX010000105.1:0-8200 GCA_050485725.1 Gemmatimonadales bacterium
GGCGGCTCGGGTTCCGGTAAGTCGGTGACGATCAAGCACGTGGTGGGGCTCCTTCGGCCGGACCGGGGCGAGGTCCTGGTCGACGGCGAGCGCGTGGCCGACCTCGACACCGAGGCCCTCTTCGCGCTCCGCAGGAAGGTCGGCTACGTTTTCCAGTTCGCGGCCCTCTTCGACTCGATGTCGGTGGCGGAGAACATCGGCATGGGGCTCAGGCGCATGCCCGAAGTTTCGGCCGCCGAGCGGAAGTCCCGGGTCGAGGAGTGCCTGGCGCTGGTGGGGCTCGAGGGATTCGGCGATCGGTCACCCTCGGAGCTCTCGGGAGGACAGCGGAAGCGGGCCGGGATCGCCCGCGCCATCGCCACGAAACCGGGCTACCTCCTCTACGATGAGCCCACCACCGGCCTCGACCCCATGACCCGGGCGGTGATCGACCGCCTGATCAACCGGATGAAGGAGGACCTCGGCGTGACCGGGATCGTGATCACCCACGACATGGAGAGCGCCTTCCGGGTTGCCGACCGCATGGCGATGCTTCACGAGGGGACATGCCGGCACGAGGGAAGCCCCGAGAGCTTCCGCACGAGCGACGACCCGGTGGTACGGGCGTTCATCGAGGGCCGGCCCGAACTGATGGAGAACGCACCGTGACCGAGAAACGCGATGCCCTGGTCGGGGTCGTCATCGTCGTGGCGCTCCTCGTGATCGTGGGCGGCACCCTCTGGCTCGAGGGCACGGCCTTCCGGGGCGACGTCGTCGAGCTCGAGGCCGAATTCAACGAGGTGGGCATGATCCGGCAGGGAAATCCGCTCAAGCTTCGCGGAGTCCGCATCGGCCGCGTGCAGCAGGTCCAGGTCCTCCCCGACGGGAGCGCCGTGCGGGTCAGCTTCCGGATGCAGGACGGCATCGAACTCCCGCCCGACGCGGCGGTGATCCTGAGCCCGGAGTCCTTCTTCGGCGACTGGCAGGCCGAGATCCACCCCCGGACCCGCTTCCCCCACGCCTCCTACACCGAGCCCACCGAGGAAGGCGTTCTTCCCGGCTACGCCCTTCCCGACATCATGCAGCTCACCGCCGCGGCGGACCGCATCTCCGACAACATCGCGGTGCTCACCGACCGCGTGGGGATCGCCTTCTCCGACGAGACGGCGAGGAACATCGCATCGCTGATCGAGAACGTGGAAGAGGTCACGGAGCGGCTCTCGGAACTCGTGACCCAGCAGGCCGCCTCCTTCACCGACGTGACCGACGACGTGCGCCGGGCCACCCAGGGCATCGGTGACGCCGCGCTGGAGGCACAGGTCGGCCTGGCCCGGCTGAACTCGCTGATGGCGCGGGCCGAGACCGGGGAGGCGCTCGAAGACTTCGCCGAGCTGCTCGAGAACATGCGGGTGCTCAGCGCGAGTCTCCAGGACACGAACACCGGGGTGCAGGCCATGACCGTGCGCGTGGACTCGACCTTCGCCGCGCTGGACCGCGTGGTGGAAATGGCCGCCGCAGGCGAGGGATCGCTGGGGCGCCTGCTCGCGGACCCGACGATGGCCGCCGGCATGGAAGGGACCCTCGCCGAGCTCCAGATCCTCCTGCAGGACATCCGGGAGAACCCCCGACGGTACCTGCGGCTCTCGATCTTCTGAGTCTCCCTGCCGCCTGATGACGAACGTCGAACACAGCGCAGGTGGCGTGGTCCTCCGGTCGATCCGGGGCGAGGCCCACGTCCTCCTGATCCGGGACCCCTACCGCAAGTGGGGTCTCCCCAAGGGGCACCTCGAGGAGGGTGAGGCGCACCCGGAGGCCGCCGTGCGCGAAGTCGAGGAGGAGACGGGGCTCCGGGGGCTCGTGCTGGGTCCGGAGCTCGGCGAGATCGACTGGGTCTTCCGCTCCGGCAGGCAGCGGATCCACAAGTTCTGCCGCTTCTACCTGATGGCCTCGCACGAGGGCGAGCCCGCCCCGCAGCGCGACGAGGGGATCACCGAGGTCCGCTGGCTCCCCGTGGCCGAGGCCGAGCGACAGATCACCTATGACAACGCCCGCGAAATGATCCGGAAGGCCATGGACCGGCTCCCCTGGGAGGTTCTCTGAACGGGGGGTCCGACGCGGCTCGGTGGGCAGGGGTCGGCGCGGGGCTCCTCCTCCTCGGCGGGCTCCTCTGGACCCTGCTCCCGCTCCTGAACCCCTTCCTCCTCTGGCTGGCGCTGGTCGGGGTCCTCCTCCCCTTCCGCAACGGTGCGTTCTTCCTTCCGCTGGTCGTCGTGACCGGTGTGCTCACGGGGTTCTGGCTCCTGTCCGAACTCGGGGCCCTTCTCGCGCCCTTCGTGCTCGCGGTGGTCGCCGCCTACATCCTGAACCCGGTGGTGAACCGGCTGGCCGAAACACGCCTCCTGGTCCGCCTCGGCGGGGAGGGGCGACTTCGCCGGACGCTGGCCGTGACGCTCCTTGCGCTGCCGGTGGCCGGGGCGGTGGTGGCGGCCGTCGTCTGGGGTGCGCCCTGGGCCGCCGGCGAGGTGGCCGGGCTCGCCCGCAGGGCGCCGGCGGCGCTCGACCGCGTGGCGCTCCTCCTGGCCGGGCTCGAGGAGCGTCTCGTGCGCCTTCGCATTCCCGGGGTCGAGGGAAGCGCCGTGGCCGAGCGCATCCGGGCCCTCGGTGCCGACGATGTGGTGGCCTTCCTCGACGAGCGCCGGGAGGCCCTGACCGCCTGGCTCATGAGCAGCGCCCTCGGCGTGGGCCGGGGGGTCGGCGCCTTCCTGACCGTGCTGGGCTACCTGGTGCTCACCCCCGTCGTGGCCTTCTACCTGATGCGCGACTGGGACCGGGTCGTCGAGCGTGCCGCCTCGCTCGTCCCCCCCACCCGCCCCGGCATCCTCCGCTTCGGGCGCGAGTACGACGAGGCGCTCGCAAGCTACCTGCGGGGGCAGGTCACGGTCTCGCTTCTCGTGGGCTCGATGACCGCCATCGGGCTTCTCCTGGTGGGTTTCCCCTACGCGATCTTCCTCGGACTGATCGTGGCCGTCTTCAACGTGGTGCCCTACCTGGGGCTCGTGCTGAGCCTTCTTCCCGCCATCGGGATCGCACTCGCCTCGGGCGACATGGGACCCGCGCTCCTCAAGGTCGCCGCGGTCTACACCGTGGCGCAGACCCTGGAGAGCGCCTGGCTCAGCCCCCGGATCGTGGGCGACTCCACGGGGCTCCACCCGGTCTGGATCCTCCTTGCCATTGCGGTGGGCGGCTTCTTCTTCGGCTTCGTCGGGCTCCTCCTCGCCGTGCCTGCGGCCGTGGGACTGAAGCTCCTGATGCTGAGGGGGCTGGAGCGCTACCGGAACTCGCCCCTCTTCGCCCCCGCCGGGGGGCACACGGGCGCGCCCGCGGAGTAGCAGCGGTCCGTTTGTCGCGCCCGATCCCCCTGTTATGGTTCAGGGCCCGGCGCCGGCCCGTGGCCCGAACCCCCGGCCGGGAACCCCTCGCCACCGACACGCGTTACCCCTCATCATGTCGCAGTCCGAACACCCCGACGACGACCGCACCCGCGACCTCACGGTCATCGGGGGCGGTCCTACCGGTCTCTTCGCCGCCTTCTACGCAGGGATGCGCGGCGTATCGGTCCGCATCATCGACTCCCTCCCGGAGCTCGGCGGGCAGCTCATGGCCCTCTACCCCGAGAAGCACATCTACGACGTGGGGGGGTTTCCGAAGGTCCTGGCGAAGGACCTGGCGCTGAACCTGATCTCGCAGGCCATGCAGTTCGACCCCGAGGTGGTTCTTGACGAGGAGGTTCGAAACGTGGTCCGCCAGGCCGACGGGCGCTTCCGGCTGGAGGGGCGTACCGGGACCTGGTGGAGCCGGGCCGTGGTCATCGCGGGCGGGCGCGGCGCCTTCGAGCCCCGGAAGCTCGAATGCCCCGGCTACGACACCTTCCTGGGAAGGGGTGTGCACTACGCGGTGAAGCGGCCCGACGACTTCGCCGGAAAGCGGATCCTGGTCGTGGGCGGCGGCGACTCGGCTCTCGACTGGGCGCTCATCCTGAAGGAACAGGCCGAGCACCTGGTCGTGGCCCACCGGAGGGACGGCTTCCGGGCCCACGAGGCCTCGGTGCAGCAGCTCGAGGCCGCCGCCGAGGCCGGCCAGGTGGAGCTCCGCCTCTTCCAGGAGGTCTGCGAGATCCGGGGGAGCGACTCGGTCGAGGGGGTGACCCTCGAGGACAACCGCGACGGCTCCCGCCACGACCTCGAAGTGGACGCCGTCCTGACCTTCCTCGGCTTCAAGCCGGACCTGGGCCCCATCAAGTCCTGGGGCGTCGCGGTCGAGAAGAACCGGGTCAAGGTCGGCCGACTCATGGAGACGAACATTCCCGGGATCTACGCCGCAGGTGACCTGGTCGACTACGAGGGGAAGCTCGACCTGATCGCCACCGGCTTCGCCGAGGCCGCCACCGCGGTGAACAACGCGGTGCGCTTCGTGGATCCCACCGCCCGGGTGAACCCCGGGCATTCGACGAGCCTGAAGGTCTTCCAGGAAGCCTGAACGGGAACCACAATGTCCGACGCACGCATCGAGAACGTCATCATCATCGGCTCGGGCCCCGCCGGCTGGACCGCCGCGATCTACGCCGCCCGCGCCCGCCTGGACCCCCTCGTCATCGAGGGGGGCCCGTCGAGGGAGATGATCCCCGGCGGCCAGCTCATGTTCACCACCGAGGTCGAGAACTTTCCCGGCTTCCCCGAAGGCGTCGACGGCCAGGCGCTGATGGCCGCCATGAAGGCCCAGGCGGAGCGCTTCGACACCCGGGTCGTGACCGATGACGTGATCGAGCTCGACACCTCGGTCCGTCCCTTCCGCCTGGTGACGCGCTACAGCGGCGAGTTCCACGCCCGCTCGGTCATCGTCGCCACCGGTGCCCGGGCCAACTGGCTCGGCCTGCACAACGAGGAGCGGCTGGCCCAGTCCGGCGGGGGGGTCTCGGCCTGTGCGGTCTGCGACGGGGCCCTCCCCGCCTTCCGCGACCAGGTCCTGGCCGTGATCGGCGGCGGAGACTCGGCCATGGAAGAGGCCACCTACCTGACCAGGTTCGCCCGCGAGGTGGTCATCATCCACCGCCGCGACACCTTCCGCGCATCGCCGATCATGGCCGAGCGGGCGCTCAGGGACCCGAAGATCCGGGTCGCGTGGAACACCACGGTGACCGACGTGCTGGGCGACGACTTCATTACCGGGCTCCGGCTGAAGGACACCGTCACCGGCGAGGAGCGCGAGATGGAGGCCGGAGGACTCTTCCTGGCCATCGGGCACACGCCGAACACCGCCTTCCTCCGGGGGGTGGTGGAGCTCGACGGCGCAGGCTACATCGTTCCCGCCGAGCCGGGGCGGACGCGCACCTCCGTCGACGGGCTCTTCGCCGCCGGCGACGTGATGGACGACTACTACCGCCAGGCCGTCACCGCCGCAGGCTCCGGGTGCATGGCCGCCCTCGAGGCGGAACGCTGGCTCGCGCACGGGGTGGAAGCGGAACCCCACGACATCCCCGCCGAGCCCCACCCGGCAACCGCGTCCGGCAGGGGCTGAGTTCCCCCGCACGGAGCTTTCCCCGATGTCCGACACGTTCCCCGACGGGGCACCGGGCCCCGACACGCCAGGCCCCGACACGCCGGGTCCCACCCGCCGCGCCTTCCTTCGCCGATCGGCACTCCTTCTGGCCGGGCTGCCGCTTGGCGCCGGGCTTCTCTCTGCCTGCGGTCGCCTCGGCGGGTCCACGGGCGAACACCCGGTGCCCGAGCTTCTGCCCCGCGACGAATGGGCCCGCATCCTTCCCCGTGACCGCTACCGCGTCCTCTTCGAGGAGCACACGGAGCCCGCGGGTTCGAGCCCCCTCGACAAGGTGTACGACCCGGGCACCTACATCTGCGCCGCCTGCTTCCAGCCCCTCTTCCCGTCGGAGGCGAAGTACGACTCGCGCACGGGCTGGCCCAGCTTCTGGACGCATCTTCCGGGGGCCATCGGGACGAAGCCCGACAACTCCTTCTTCATGCAGCGCACCGAGTGCCACTGCTCGCGCTGCGGGGGGCACCAGGGGCACGTCTTCTCCGACGGCCCGCCCCCCACCGGCGAGCGCTGGTGCATCAACGGCCTGGCCCTCGAGTTCGTGCCCGAGGGGGCGCCGCTGCCGGAGCTCCGCGGATGACGGGGCGCGCCGGGCGAGCGTTCATGGCCTCCCTCCTCGTGGCCTGCCTCGCGGGATGCGAGGGAGGGGGGGATGCGGAGGGCGCGGAGGCGCCTGCGCCCGCCACCGGGCAGCTTTCCGCGGTGGCCCCCGCCGCCGTGCCCGAGGCTTCCGAACCCCACGACGGCCACCGCACGCCGGAGCCTTCCGAGCGGATCAACCCCGACACCGCATGGTTCGCCGGGGGCTGCTTCTGGTGCATGGAGCCTCCCTTCGACGCCCTCGACGGGGTGCATTCCACGACCTCGGGCTTCATGGGCGGCTGGATGGAGCACCCCTCCTACGCCGACGTCACCTCGGGGGGGACGGGTCACGCCGAGGTCGTGCAGGTCGTCTTCGACCCCGACCGGGTCTCGTACGAGGCGCTCCTCGACGTGTACTGGGTGAACGTGGATCCGCTCGACGCCGGCGGGCAGTTCTGCGACCGGGGCGAGATCTACCGCTCCGAGATCTTCGCCCGGGACGAGGCGCAGCTCGAGGCGGCCACCGCGTCGCTCCGGGCCCTCGAGGCCTCGGGACGCTTCGACCGGGCCATCGTGACACGGGTGACCCCGGCGAGCCCCTTCTTCGCCGCCGAGGAATACCACCAGGGCTACTACCTGAAGAACCCGGTGCGCTACCGGGTCTACCGGACCGCCTGCGGGCGCGACCGACGCCTCCGGCAGCTCTGGGGCGACCTGGCCCCGTGAACGATTCGTGTCACGCCACGGAAATTTCCTGTTGACGCGAAAGAGTCTGTAAGGTATTTGAAGGGAACCGAAAGAAAGGGGTCGCCATGCCGTGACCCCTTCCCCCGAACCGCTTCGGAGGAGGTTCCCCCATGTATCGAGACCCCCGTTCGAGAACTCGCCCACGTCTCCGCCGGCCCGGGACGGGGCTCGCGGCGCTGGCGCTGGCGTTCCTGCTCGCCCTTCCTACAGGCGCGGAGGCGCAGGGCACGATCAACGTCACCGTAACGGAGTTCGGGACCCAGCGGCCCCTTTCCTTCGTGCAGGTGTTCATCCAGGGCACCACGATCGGGGGGCTGACGAACGCCCGGGGCCAGGCCACCCTTCCGAACCTTCCGGCGGGCACCGTCCAGCTTCGCGCCGAGCTCATCGGCTTCGCCGGGCAGACCCGCGAGGTCACGGTCGTCGCCGACCAGGCGGTGTCGGTGGCCTTCGAGCTCCGGCAGTCGGCGCTCGCCCTCGACCAGATCGTGGTCACGGGCGCCGGCGTGGCCACCGAGCGCAGGAAGCTCGGAAACACGATCGCGACGATCGACGCGAGCCAGCTCCAGAACGCCCCGGTCTCTAACCTCTCCGAAATGCTCTCGGGGCGGGAGCCCGGCGTGGTGGGGCTCGCGTCGGGGGGCATGACGGGTGAGGGGGCCAGGCTCCGGATCCGCGGGTCCGCGTCGCTCTCCCAGTCCAACGAGCCGGTGGTCTACGTGGACGGGGTCCGCGTGGACAACGCCGGCGGCTTCGGGCCGGGCGTCGGGGCCGGAGGCGGAGGCGCACCCTCCCGCCTCGACGACCTGAACCCCGACGCCATCGAGCGGATCGAGATCCTGAAGGGGGCCGCCGCGGCGACCCTGTACGGCACGCAGGCCTCGAACGGCGTCATCCAGATCTTCACCAAGCGCGGGCAGTCGGGAGCCCCGCGTTACGACATCTCCATCGAGCAGTCGGTGATCCAGCCCCAGCTGGGCCGACTCGCCCCCCACGCGGGCTACGTGCTGGGCACGAACCCCCAGCCCCGGGCCTACGGCCGCAACGACCTGGGAACGAGCGGCGTCCAGCAGTTCTGGGGGCTGAACGTGCAGCCCTACGAGGTCTTCGAGCTCGATCTCTTCCCCGAGCTCTTCGGCACGGGCCGCGGCCAGACCTACTCCCTGTCGGTCACGGGCGGGACATCGGCGGCCACCTACTTCGTGTCGGCCCGCGTCCATGACGAGGATGGTCCGTACGACGGCGCGAAGTTCCAGGCGCCGGGCTTCCAGGTGGCGAACGA
>JBJHBX010000106.1:0-8128 GCA_050485725.1 Gemmatimonadales bacterium
GTTGGCAGCTGCGCGCAACATATGTGCACCTCCCTGCCAATCGCCGCGCGGCCCGACCGCGCGTGGCAGTTCGATGCCAATGGGCGCTCATCCCCTGCCAACCGAGCCCGGGCGCACTTCGGTTGGCAGCCAGGTGACACCCGACGCCGAGCTCCCCTGCGACCGGCGGACCCGCGGGCCTTCCGCGCCCGCTTCCCAGCGACCCGCGGGCCCCCCGCGCCCGGTCCCCGCATCCCCCCCGTCAACGCAGCACGAACCCCAGCTCGACGCTCCACCCCGACCGATCCCCGTCGGGCGTCCCTTCGAGCCGCGTGCTCCCCGGCCGCGCCGCGAGCGAGCGGTAGGCGCCCACGGCGCGGACCGATTGCCCCGGGCGGAAGGTCCAGCCGACCCCGGCCCACGGCGAATGCCGCGTCAGCGCCGTGCCGGCCAGGGCCAGCTCCGCCCCCACGATCGTCCTGGCCGCCGCGGGAAGGCTCGGGACCCGTGGAAGCCGCCCCCGGGCATCCTGCCTGAGCATCTCGTAGCCTCCCATCAGTTCGACCCCATCGCGAAGCGCGGTGCCCGCCTCGACCCGGGCCATCGTGACCAGGGTTTCGACCTCGGTCCGCAGCGTGTTCGGGATCGTGTCGCCGCGGTCCCGGTTCGAGAGCTCCGCGCCCAGGGCGACCACCACCCACCGGCGCTCCTCGGGTGCCAGCGACCAGCGGCCCTCGACACTCCCACCGAGCGCCGCCTCGTCGGCCAGGTAGACCAGCGAGTCGAGGCTCGACATGGTGGCCCGCCCGCGAAAAGCGCCCCGGTAGGCCCGAAGCGCCACCTCGCCACCGGCGAGCCCGCCCCGGGCCTCGCCACCGACCTCCCATCCACGGGTCTCCCAGAGATCGCTCGGCGGGTCGGCCGCCCGGGTCGACCAGCTCCATTCCTCGGTCTGTCCCGCCTCGGTCCAGGCCGCCAGCGCCCAGTCGCCCCACCGCCCGGCAAGGGTCACCCCTCCGGCCCGGGTCTCGGCCTCGGACCTCCGGTAGAAGAGCGGCCCCGTGCCCTGCGATACGGTGATGACCGCAGGGGGCGCGTAGCCGTTCAGGCGAGTCACCTGGCCGGCCGTCGGCTGCCCCACGATCTGCGTGGTGGCCTGGTTCGCGCTCCAGCGGCCGTAGCCCCCCACCCGGGCGGCTCCTCCGGCGAAGCTCCACTCGCCCCCGACGCTCGCGGCGGGGATCGCCGCGTGGCTCCGCCTGGGGGTACGCGAGGGACGCGACAACACCTCGACGGCCTCGTAGCCGAGCGACACGCCCAGACCGAGGCTCCCGAGCCGCCACCCTCCCGCCGCATCCAGTCGGGCACCAGTGGAGCGGTGACCGGACACGCTCGTGTCGGCCACCACCCAGGGGGACCCGTTCCCGGATTCGAGCTGGATCCGGCGTCCGCCCGGGCCGCCGGTCCCCTCGGTGTAGGTGGCCCCGCCGGCGAGCCCCCCACGATCCCCGAGGGGAAGCCATCCCAGGGCGGTCGAGCCCGTCGTGGTGGTCGACTCGGGATCGAGCGGCGACCGGTAGCTCCCCTCGTCCCGGCCGGTTTCCAGGGTGAGGGCGCCATGACGCGCGCCGACCTCGCGCGCGAGCGCAGCGGGGTTTCTTCCTCCGCCGAATGCACCCGCCTCCCACCGGGGCACCACTCCCGCGCAGAGCAGGCAGCGCAGCCCCACCGGTTCCCCTCGCGCCGACCGCGCCTCGGGACCCACCGGAGACCACGACGGAGCACCGGCGACCCCCGTCTGCCCCGCAAGCGCACCGCTCGAGGCCAGCAGAACCCCGAACCCCAGCGCCAGCGATCCGGGCACGCGACACCGCCCCGCGATCCACGCCACCATGCCCGCGCCCCGCCCCGACCTCATCGGAAGATCGCCCCCGGCGCCATCGAGACCTCGAGCCCGAAGCGAAGGGGCGGATGAAGGCGCGGACCCACCCCGGGCCGCGAGTACTGCCCCACCCGGTCCAGGGCGTTGAAGGCATAGAAGGAGAGGCGTCCCTCGAGGGGGAGCGTCTTGCTGACCTGGAGCGACATGAGCCAGTCACTCGCCGTTTCGTTCGCGTTCGTGTTCACCGAGCCCCGGGTCTGGCGCAGATCGGCATACTCGGGGCGGCTGCGCTCCGACGGGGGAACGCGGACGAGCTCCGCATCGCGGGTCAGGTACCCCGCGAACGACAGCGAGTCGGTGGCGGCCACGTTCTGCAGGGTCTCGTTCGGGTACTGCTGGATCGTTGCGGTGACCACGAGCCCCGCGGCCGGCTGCTGGTGCACGAGCCGCCAGGTCACGAGAAGCCGCTCTCCGGTGCGGGTCGACCCCTCCCACCAGGGCGCACGCGGAACCCGCTCGTCGAGCTGGAAGGCGCCGAACCCGGTGCCGAACTCGATCGACGACGAGGTGAGCCGTGTGCGGATGAGGGCGCCGTGGACCTCGAGCCGGGTGTGGATGCGGGGAATCTCGGGAAGCGAGAGCGCCGCCTCGACCCCCCGCGTGGCCAGGTCGAGGGCGTTCGTGGGGCGGAGCAGGAGCACGGGGACCGGGTCGGCGCCGGTGGCGGGCTCGACGATCTCGGGCGGCCGCCCCGTACCCAGGGTCGAGTCCGCGAGCTGGAACCGGTCCCGCTGGAGCCGCGTGGGCTCCCGGTCGAAGCCCACCGCCCCCGTGAGCCGGTCGTCGAAGAAGGTCAGGGCCACCGTCCCCCCGGTGTTCCCCAGGTCCAGCTCGAACCCGGCTTCGAGCATGTCGTTCACCGCCATGCCCAGCGCGTCGTTCGTGGGATCCAGAACGAAGGTCGTGATGACCGCGAGTCGCTCGTCGGGGTCGTCGGCATACCAGTTCACGTTGACCATGTCGTGGTACTGGGGCGCAGGCGAGCGCTGCAGGACCGTGGGATGCTTGGCGGTGCGGCCGGCACCGGCGCGGAGCCGCACCCAGTGGCGAGGGGCCACCTCGAGGCTGAGCCGCGGCTGGAGAAGAAGGTCGCGGGTGCCGCTGAACCAGTGGGACCCCTCGTGCAGGAGGTCGGCCCGCACCCCTCCCTGGACCAGGACGTGTCCCCCGTCCCAGCTTCGTGCCATGCGATCGTCCAGGTACAGGGCGGTGGTCACGAGGGGGGCGATGTCGTCGAACCGCCGGGGACGATCGAACCCCTCCACAGGCGAGTAGCTCGCCTGGGGGGGAAGGGCCATGTCGAAGCTGTACCCCTCTCCGGCGTTCCACTCCCGGCGGAGCTCGACCCCGGCCCTGAGGGCGTGGTCCATGCCGAACCATCCGGCGCTGCGAGCCCCCTCGCCCCGGGCAAAGAAGAGCCAGGGCGCCCCGTCGAGCCGGATCTCGGCGGGCTGGGCTCCGTCGATGAAGCGGCCGATGTTCCGGCCCTCCTCGAGCGCCGAGGTCACCGGGAGCGCCACCCGGGTCACCGGTCGGCGGTTGAAGGAAGTCTGCCACTGGCGGTCGAGGGCCGCCGTCAGTTCGTAGCGTGTGCCGCTCGCCCGCTCCAGCACCAGGCGCTCCGACACCCGAAGCCCCGCATCCCGGACCTGCGTCTCGCGCCCCGGCGCAATGTCGGGGTCCTCGGGGTTGTCCTGGACGAAGCGGAAGAGATCGATGCGCGTGTCGAGGGTGAGGCCCGGGCCGGTGGCCTCCGCCGCGCCTCCGCCTCCTCGGGTCGTGTAGCGATGGGAGAACTGCCCGGCCACCCGGTAGGCCTCGTCGCCCCCGCGCCCGGGGTTCAGTCCGGTGCGCGCCACGTTCAGGAGCCCGGTTGCGGTGTGCGCGTCTCCGAACGGACGCCCGGCCAGGAGGCTGCCCTCGGTGGTGTGCCGGTCCTTGCGCAGGGCCAGTTCGGGCGAGACCTCGCCGGCCCGGGTGTCGACGATGACTGCACCTTGCGTGAGGTCGCCGTGGCGTGCCGATGGGACCCCCCGGATCACCTCCACCCGCTCGATCATCGACGCCGGAATGCGCCGAAGGTCCACCCCGCCCCCGGCCGAACTCGGCACGGAGACCTCGCCGCGGGGACCCAGCGACTGGAGGTTCGCGTTGTTCGAAAGGGGCACGCCGTCGAGCACGATCAGCGTACCCGCCGAGGCCAGGTCGCCGGCACCCGGGCCCACCGAACCCGGCCCCAGGGTCGAGGTCGGCACGGAGCGAAGTGCGAACTGCTGCACGCCGGCGAGACCCGGCGGCTGCAGGACCACACCGGGCACGAGCTCCAGGATCCCGGCCAGGCTCGCGGCGGTCTGGTGCCGGATGGCCTCGCGGTTGATGACGCTGGCCGTACCCAGTTCCCCTCGCCCGCGTCCGGTGGGATCTGCGGTCACGATGATCCCGCCCAGCTCGAGCGCGCTCGACGCCATGCGGATTTCCCGCTCGAGGGGCTGGCCCGCCACCACGACGATGCTCGTCCGGGCGGTGGCGTAGCCGATCCGCTCCGCGCGGAGCACCTGCGGGCCCGGGGGAACCCCCGGAATCCGGAAGGTGCCGTCGACACCGGCAAGCACCCGGCGCTCCGTTCCCTCGATGCTGAGCAGGGTTCCCCCCAGGGGATCACCGGTGCTCGCGTCCAGGACGCGCCCGGTAACGACGCCGCCGGAGGGGGTCTGGGCCGCCGCGTCAGCGACCCCGAGCGCGAACAGGAGGCACGAAACGGCAAGTAGCGTCGCCGTCCACGCTGTGCATCGCGTGCCGAATGGCGTGGGCATCGATACCACACTCCCTGCGGAGGATCTCGGGGATGCGAGACTTGGGGCCGCCCCGTCCAGCCTGGATGCGAGCCCCCGGCGTGGAACGGCTTCGATCGCATGGGACCCTGCGGAGCTTGCGCCCCCCCCTACAAGAATGTCAAGATGCAGAAAATGGCGGGCTCCGAAGCGGGCTTCGCTGATCGACCCTCCGGGTCCTCACCCTTGGCGCACCCGGGAGGCATGCTTCCGTTGCCTGCGCATCGACACCTGGCTCCACTCTCGGGGGCCCTCGCCGCCTTCGCCCTCGCCGCCTGCGACTTCGGCGAGATCACTACCTACGAGCTCGAAGGGCCCGGGGCGGTGACCTTCGAAGTCCGGGCGGTCACCCCTGACACCGCCGTGGCCCAGGCTCTGGGATGGAGCGGCGTGAGCGTGCCTGGGGCCCAGGTGCGACTGGAGCTCGAGGATGACGACGGCAGTCCCTGGTCGGCCGAGGCCACCACCGACGAGGCGGGGTTCGCGTCGTTCGAGGCCGTTCCGGTGGGGTTTCACAGGGTGTCCGTCCAGCGGGACCTCTCACCCGACGAGCGCGAAGCCGCGGCTCAGCAGGGCGCCCTGGCCCTTCTCACGGAGACCAGGGTGCAGGTCTCCGGAACGTCCACCATGGCCGAGGTGCTTGTTCCCGCCAGCATTCGCCGGTCCCTCGTGATCAGCGAGTTCGCGTACGCTACGCACCTCCACGCCAACCAGGTCGGCACATACAGTGCCGGAGGCTTCATTGAGCTCTACAACAACTCGAATACAACCATCTACCTGGACGGCAGGATCGTCGGCGCGGGGTTCGACATCCTGATCGACTTCCCCCCACCGCAGACGTGTGTGGCTTATGAAC
Source organism: Gemmatimonadales bacterium (assembly GCA_050485725.1). Classification (GTDB taxonomy): domain Bacteria; phylum Gemmatimonadota; class Gemmatimonadetes; order Longimicrobiales; family Gaopeijiaceae; genus SKNW01. The sequence goes on from JBJHBX010000106.1 coordinate 5,609, forward strand.
CCCTGCGTGTTGATCCCGGAGGCATTTGGGCCCAGTTCTGGGAGCGGTTTCCGGGTTCAGGAACCGACCACCCCGTCGCCCCCGGTGAAACGGTGGTCATCGCGACCGACGCCATCGATCACCGGCCGTTCGCGCCCACGGCGCCGGACCTTCGTGGAGCCGACTTCGAGTTCCGGGGTCCCTCCGACGTCAGCAACCCGGGTGTCACCGACATGATCCCGGACGGCGTGCGCCCTAATCCTTCCAACCGCGGACTCTTCTTCCCTGCGGGCAGAGGCGTTGCGTTCATCGCGGACCCGGTGGTGACGGCTGAACTGGACCGCATGCCCTTTCTGTTCGATCGAACCTGGGCCCGCATCCCGGTCGAGGCACTGCTGGACGTCGTCGTTATCTACGAGGACGACCCGCTCTTTCCGGAGTGGCCCCTTTGCCCCCAGGTCTCCCACCCCAGCATCAACCGGGGGGCTTCGCCGATGGCCCCAAACCAGTCCGGCCTCACCGTCCACCGCCGGATCCTCACCATACTCCCCGACGGACGCCCGCTGCTCCAGCACACCCGCACGAGTCCGGCGGACATGGTCATCGGGCCGCCGTCGCCGGGGGCGCCAGGGCCGCCGTGAGGCACCGGCACATCTCCTCTCGGCTGGAGCCTCGCGTGCCAACCCAGCCGTCCGCGCCCCCGGTTGCCGGCCTCGTCGCCGCCCTCGCCATCGCCGCCTGCGACTTCGGCGAGATCACCACGTATGAGCTCGAGGGGCCCGGGGCGGTGACCTTCGAGGTTCGGGCGATCACCCCCGACACCGCCGTGGCCCAGGGCTGGGGTGGAGCGGCGTGGGCGTACCTGGAGCCCAGGTGCGACTGGAGCTCGAGGATGATGACGGCAGTCCCTGGTCGGCCGAGGCCACCACCGACGAGGCGGGGTTCGCGTCGTTCGAAGCAGTTCCGGTCGGGTTTCACACGGTGTCCGTCGAGCGGGACCTGTCACCCGACGAGCGCGAAGCCGCCGCTCAGCAGGGCGCCCAAGCCCTTCTCACGGAGGCCAAGGTGCAGATCTCCGGAACGTCCACCATGGCCGAGGTCCTCGTTCCGGCCAGCATTCGCCGGTCCCTCGTGATCAGCGAGTTCGCGTATGCCACGCACCTGAGCGCAAACGGAGTGGGCACGTACAACTTCGGAGGGTTCATCGAGCTGTACAACAATTCCGATACCACGATCTATCTGGATGGGAAGGTGGTGGGTTCCGGGTTCGACATCCTGCTCGACTTCCCCCCACCGCAAACGTGTGTGGCCTACGAGCCCCTGCGTGTTGATCCCCTAGGTATCTGGGCCCGGTTCTGGGAGCGGTTCCCGGGCTCGGGGACCGATCACCCTGTGGCGCCGGGTGAGACGGTGGTCGTCGCGACCGATGCCATCGACCACCGACCCTTCGCGCCGCTGGCGCCGGACTTGCGGGGCGCCGACTTCGAGTTCCGCGGTCCCGCCGACGTCAGCAACCCGGGCGTCCCCGACATGATCCCCGACGGCATGCTCCCCCACGGATTGCATCGCGGACTTCTATTCGTCGCGGGAAGAGGCGTAGCGTTCGTGGCGGAAGCGGTGGCGAGGGATGAACTTGACCAGATGCAGTCGCTCGCCGATCGCGTCTGGGCACGCATTCCGGTCGAAGTGCTGCTCGATGTCATCGTCGTTGACGAAGAGGTGCCCCAAGCCCCGGAATCACCCCTCTGCCCCCAGGTCTCCCACCCCAGCATCAACCGAGGGGCTTCGCCCCAGGCCCCGAACCAGTCCGGCCTCACCGTGCACCGCAGAGTCCTCACTACGCTCCCCGACGGACGCGCGTTGCTCCAGCACACCCGCACGAGCCCGGCGGACCTGGTCGTTGGGTCGCCGTCGCCGGGGGTGCCGGGGCGGCCGTGAGGCACGGGCGCGACCGTTCCCCAGATCACGTCTCCCGTGTGGAGCGTTGGTCAGAAACCTTTCGGCCGGCGCCTCAGGATGTGGGTCACAGTCCGTCCGGCTTGAAAACCTTCTTCCGGGTTGGCGCTGAAATCCCCCTCCGCCGTCGGTTCAACGCATCAGCGACGGCTGGGCCGTCCAGCGGCGCCCTGGCGATGCGCATGTGAGGGCCTGAGGAGCCGCACATCCCAATGGGCTTGCTATCGGTACGCTTGGTCCGCGAGCCCGATGGACGCGCCCGGACGATCGAGCCGGCACCTGCCCCGGCAATGGAACCCCACCCCGTGGCATTCAAGGAATGCGGGTTCGGCCGCTCACTTCTCCTTTCCCCGTTCCCTTCCTGCCAACGGGGGCCCGTGATCGCGCCGTTGGCAGCTGCGCGCAACATGTGTGCACCTCCCTGCCAATCGCCGCGCGGCCCGACCGCGCGTGGCAGTTCGATGCCAATGGGCGCTCATCCCCTGCCAACCGAGCCCGGGCGCACTTCGGTTGGCAGCCAGGTGAGCCCTCGGAGCCGGCACCTTCCGGGTCCCCACCATCCGGTCCAGGAGGGATGCCTACTCC
>JBJHBX010000107.1:0-7985 GCA_050485725.1 Gemmatimonadales bacterium
TGAACGCCGAGGATCTGGTCACCCTGGTGGACGCGATCGAGGATCCCGCCCGACGGAGCGCGGGTGAGGCCGTGCTCGCCCGCTGGCGCCGCTCCGCTGCACCGCCCTGGATCGACGTGGCCTTCTACCACATGCTGCTCGGCGACCGGGAGTCGTCGCTCGAGGCGCTGGAACGCGCCTACGTGGAGAGGCTGCCCTTTCTGCGGACCGTGGGCCGGTCGCCCATCTGGGACCCCCTCGCGGAGGAGCCCCGCTTCCGGGAGATCGTCGAGGCGGTCTGGCCGCCGGCACCCGCAGTGCGGTAGACGGGCGTATCCGGCACTCCGGGAGGTGCGCGACAGGGGCGTATCTCGACCTCTCTCAAGGCCTGAGGTCGGAACGTCGAAATCCCTCCCGGAGAGGATCTTTCCATCCCTTCATCCGGCCCGTAGCTTCGTGCGCATCGCGGCTCTTCGTCCGACCTCACCCGCCGGATCCTTCCCGGCACCGGACGATCCCTCCACCCGCCGCGCGTCCATTCCACCTCCCCCGGACAGTCCCCCATGCGCAGCTTCCACTTCCGTCCCCTTCTCCTCGTGACCCTCCTCTTCGCCCTAGCCGCAGCCGACCCGTCCTGCGCCGAGGCGCAGGCGCCCCCGTCGAACCGGACCAGTGGCAGCGGCCTCCCCCTGGAGCCCGCCGACACCCTCCGCTTCACCACCGACGAGGGCACCTGGATCTCGCTCGACGTCACCCCCGATGGAGAGGCGGTGATCTTCGAGCTCCTGGGCGACCTGTACCGCGTCCCCCTCTCGGGGGGGGATGCGGAGCGCATCACCTCGGGGATGGGGTTCGACAGCCAGCCCCGGGTCTCGCCCGACGGGGCCTGGATCGCCTTCGTCTCGGACCGGGACGGCGCGGACAACGTCTGGATCACGAGGATCGATGGGACCGGGGCGCGGAAGCTCACCTCCGAGACCCAGGCCGGCGTGGTCTCTCCGACCTGGATGCCGGACTCCCGCCACGTGGTCTACACCCGGGACAGCTCCTGGAGCGGGCCGCCCCGGGTCGACCTCCGCATGCATCACATCGACGGGGGCTCGGGGATCACGGTGGGCGCAGGGGGCGCGGCCGGGGGCGGCGGTGCCGGAGCGCCCCCCCCACCCCGCACCGGGGTCGTGGCCTCCCCTGATGGGCGCTACCTCTACTTCGCCCAGCGGGGTGCCTCGCCTCCGGGCGCCCTCCCCCGGGTCCAAGTGGCCCGGATGGACCTGGTCACCGGCGACGTGGACCCCGTCACCCAGGCCGAGTTCGGCGCCTTCCGCCCCGCGCTCTCGCCCGACGGGCGCCTCCTGGTCTATGCCACGCGCCACGAAGCGGAAACCGGGCTTCGGGTGCGGGACCTCGAGACCGGCGAGGACCGCTGGCTCCTCTGGCCCGTGCAGCCCGACGAGATCGAGGGATGGGTGGTGCCGAGCCGGGATCACTTCCCGGGCTACGCCTTCACCCCCGACGGCCGGGAGGTGGTGGTCACCTTCGACGGCAGGATCCACCGGGTGGAGGTGGCCACGGGGGCGGTGACCCCGGTCCCCTTCACCGCCCAGGTGGAGCTCGCCGTGGGGCCGAGCCTCCATGCGCCGCAGCGGGTCCCCGACGGGCCGGTCCGCGCCACCCTGGTGCAGGACCCCCGGTTCTCGCCCGACGGCCGGCAGGTGGTGGCCTCGGTCCTCACCGGCCTCTACCTCATGGAGGTGCTCGAGGATGTGCCTGAGGGCGAGGACGGCGCCCGCCTCGGCGCGCCCCGCCGCCTCACCCCTCCGGGGGAGTGGGCCTTCAAGCCCGCTTGGTCCCCCGATGGCCGCTGGATCGCCTACGTGACGTGGGACGGCTCGGGCGGGCACGTCTGGCGGATCCGGGCCGACGGCTCCGGCGCCCCGGAGCGCCTCACCCGGAACGCCGCCTTCTACACCGACCTGGTCTACGCCCCGGACGGCGACCGGATCGTGGCGCTGCGCGGGAACGCCTTCCTCCGGGAGCAGTCGTACAGCGAGTTCTCGGGCATCCGCATCCCCCTGGAACTGGTCTGGCTGCCGGCCACGGGGGGGGATGCCGCGGTGATTTCGTCGGCTGCCGGGCTCCGCATGCCCCACTTCGGAAGCGATCCCGCGCGCATCTTCGTGCACACGCGGCAGGGGCTCGTCTCGCTCCGCTTCGACGGCACGGACCGGCGCACCCACCTCCAGGTCACGGGACCGGGGGACGATGGCGGCTTCCGACCCCCCAGGGTCGAGGGGACGCTCATGCACCCCAGCGGGCAGTGGGCCCTGGCTGCGGTGAACAACCAGCTCTGGGTGGTGACCGTGCCCCCGTGGACCGGAAGCACCCCCACGGTGAACGTGCGCGGCCCCGCGCTCCCGGTGCACCAGCTCACCGACGTGGGCGCCGACTATTTCGGATGGGCCGATGGAGGGGAGACGCTTGTCTGGGCCATCGGCTCCACCCTCTACCGGCGCCCCGTGGACTCGGTGGAGTTCCGAAGCCCCGATGCGGACGAGGACGAAGCGGAAGAGGGTGAGGAGACCGAGGAGAAGGACGAGGCGGAGGAGAAGGACGAGGCCGGAAACGAGGAAGAGGCGGAGGAAGAGGAGGAGGACGAACCCCGGAAGCCCCGGGACCTCCACCCCTCGGTGCAGGCCATGGAGCTGGTCATGGAGTTCCCCCGGGCCGGGGCCACGGGAACCGTCGTGCTCCGCGGGGGCACGGCCATCACCATGTCGGAGGCCGGGGTGATCGAGGATGCGGACGTTGTGGTCACCGACCACCGGATCACCGCCGTGGGGCCCCGGGGGAGCGTGGAGGTCCCCGAGGGGGCCCGGGTATTCGACGTCTCGGGGCGCTACCTGGTGCCGGGCTTCATCGACACCCACGCGCACTGGGAATTCCGGACCCACGACGTCCTCGAGCCCCACAACTGGTCGCTCATGGCGAATCTGGCCTACGGGGTCACGGCGGGGCTCGACGTGCAGACGTCCACGAACGACTACTTCGCCTACCGGGACCTGGTGGAAACGGGCGATGCGCTGGGGCAGCGTGCCTTCATGACCGGGCCGGGGGTTTTCCAGAACAACGACTTCCGCTCGTACGAGGCCACTTACGACCACCTGCGGCGGTACGTGGACCACTACCGCACCGCGAACCTCAAGAGCTACATGGTGGGGAACCGCCAGCAGCGGCAGTGGGTGGTGAAGGCCTCGGAGGAGCTGGGGCTCCTGACCACCACCGAGGGGGGCGGGGACCTGCGCCTGGACCTGACCCACGCCATCGACGGCATGTACGGAAACGAGCACTCGTTCCCGGTGGTGGGCATCTACCGGGACGTGATCGAGCTCTACGCCCGGACCCGCATCGCCTACACCCCCACCCTCACGGTCCAGTACGGGGGGCCCGGGACCACCGGAAGTGTCGAGTGGTTCTTCACCCGCACCGAGGTGCTGGACGACCCGAAGCTGAACCGGTTCTACCCGCAGAACCGCCTGGCCGAGCTTGCCCGCCGGCGCATGGGATGGGCGCGGGAGGACGAATACCGCTTCCGGCAGGGGGCGGCGGAAGCGCTGGCCATCAAGCGAGCCGGGGGGCTCGTGGGGGTGGGAGGCCACGGCGAGCTGCAGGGCCTCGGCTACCACTGGGAAATGTGGACCTTCGCCATGGGCGGATGGACGCCCATGGAGGTCCTGGAGGCCGCCACCATCGACGGGGCCCGCATCCTCGGGCTCGCCGACGACCTGGGAAGCCTCGAGGCCGGAAAGCTCGCGGACCTGGTGGTGCTGGACCGGAACCCCCTGGCCGACATCCACAACACGAACTCGGTGCGGTGGGTGATGAGGAACGGCGAGCTGCACGAGGGCGACACTCTGGAGCGCCTGTGGCCCACCGCGTCGACGCCCCGACCCTTCTGGTGGTGGGGGGTCGGGCCTCCGGATCGCCGAAACGACGGCTGACGGGTGGCGGCGGGTCGCACGCGCACGGGCGCTCCATGGACCCCCACCCCCCGGTGGCACCCACCGAGTTCGCGGGGGTTTCAGAACCCAACCCATGCCGGAGTCCACACCATGCCCCATATCGAGGAAATCCCCCTTCCGGGGGTCGGCGTTCGCCACGAGTTCGAGACCACGGCCGGGGAGCGCCTCGGAATGGTCACCCATCGGGGAGGGCGCCGCGAACTGCTCCTCTTCGATCGAGGTGACCCGGATGCGTGTGCCCGGACCATTTCCCTCGAGGAGGACGACGCCCGCGCGCTGGCGGAGATCCTCGGCGCAGCCCCGGTGACGCGGGCCGTTCGGGAGGTCCGCCAGTCGCTGGGGGCGCTCTCCATCGACTGGATCCCGGTGGGAGAGGGTTGGCCGTGTGCCGGACGGCGCCTCGCCGACACGAGGATCCGCGAGCAGACCGGGGTCCTCGTGGTGGGGATCGTTCGGGGCGACGAGACGATCGCAGCCCCGCCCCCCGAAACCCCGCTCGCCGTGGGCGACACCCTGGTCGTGGTCGGCTCGGACGAGGCCATCGTCCGGGCCTCGAAGCTCCTGAGCGAGCGTTGACGCCCGACCGACCGGGGTCCTCCCGGTGAATCCCCTCCTCCTGCTGGGCGTCGTCGTCCTGACCCTCGCCCTGCTCGCCCGCGGGGCTGGGCGGCTCGGGCTGTCGGCCATCCCCCTCTACCTGCTGGCCGGACTCGCCTTCGGCGTGGGAGGCATCGTTCCGCTGGGACTCGAGGAGGGGTTCATCGCCACCGGGGCCGAGCTGGGCGTCGTCCTCCTCCTCTTCATGATCGGGCTCGAGTACACGGCGGAGGAACTCCGCGACGGGCTCCGCTCCGGCGCCCGTCCGGGGCTCGTGAACCTGGTCCTGAACTTCACCCCCGGCGTGGCGGCCGGCCTCTTCCTCGGCTGGGGCTGGATCCCCGCGCTCCTCCTGGGTGGCGTGACCTTCAACACCTCGACCGGGATCATGGCCAAGCTCCTGGCCGAGCTGGGTCGGATCGGAAACCGCGAGACGCCTGCGGTGCTGTCGGTGTCGGTTCTCGAGGACCTGACCATGGCCCTCTACCTCCCGCTGATGACGGTGGCCCTGGTGGGAACCGGCGTCTGGGCCGGGGTGGTCTCGACCACCGGCGCGCTCCTGACCGTCGCGGTCGTCCTCTTTCTCGCCACCCGCTACGGGGGGCTCCTGAGCCGGGCACTCGTTCACCCCTCCGAAGAGGTCGTCCTGCTGTCGGTGCTGGGCGTGGTGCTGATGGTGGCGGGCGTGGCGGGGTCGCTCCAGGTCTCGACGGCGGTGGGCGCCTTCCTGGCCGGGCTCGCCCTTTCCGGCGAGGTGGCGGAGCGGACCCGGGTCCTCCTCGGCCCCCTGCGGGACCTCTTCGCCGCGGTCTTCTTCCTCTTCTTCGGGCTCCAGGTGGATGCGGGGGCACTTGGCCCGGTTCTGGCTCCCGCGCTTCTCCTGGCCGCCGTCACCGCGCTCACGAAGCTCGCAACGGGGTGGGTCGCGGCGGCCACCCACGGGGTTGCCACCCGGGGGCGGATCCGTGCCGGGCTGGCGCTGATCCCCCGCGGGGAGTTCTCCATCGTGATCGCCGGGCTCGGGGTCGCGTCGGGCGTCGAGCCCGCGCTCGGCCCCCTGGCGGCCGCCTACGTCCTCCTCCTGGCGGTGTTCGGGCCCTTCCTGGCCCGCACCGACGGCCTGCTGGCTCGCCTCTTCGAGCGCTTCGCGAAGGTGGGCGCCGCCGCCGCCCCGGTCCGGAGGGCACCGGCGGGCATTCCGCCCGACGGGCAGGTGCCGGGGTGAGAACAGTCGGAGGTTCGGTGCGTTTCTTCGGCAGGCGAGAGCGAGGTTCCCGCGCTCTCACGAACTTCAGCCGAGGCTCCGGTCATGCGTGCGAACCCTGCTCTCCTTGTGAGTCTCATCCTTGCCGCGCTCCTTCTGCCGGTCGGTTGCGGGTCCGATTCCGGGCCCACCGCCTCACGGCCTCCCGGCACCGAAACCCCGCCTCCCCCGCCTCCGCCTCCACCACCACCGCCACCGCCACCCACCGAGCCGATCATTCGGCTGGAATCGGACCGCGCAGCGTCTGCACTCGTCGACTTCGAGGGCGGGAGCGTCGGTGCGACCTCCTCGGCAGGCGTCGCCTATACGCTCGAGGTACCGCCGGGGGCGCTTCGCGAAGGGGTCCAGATCCGCGTGATCCCGATCGCCGCCATGGAGCACACGCCGATGGCCTCAAGGGTCGTCGGCGCCGTTCAGCTCGAGCCGTCAGGCCTCCAGTTCCGCGAGCCTGCCATTCTCCGGATCGATGTCGCCCCCGAGGTCCCGGATTCCTTGCGGCTGGTCGGCTTCACCGCTGCAGACGACGGCACGGACTTCGCTCCCGGCCTCGCCTCGCTCAGGGAGGGTCGCATCGAGGTGGAGCTCCGCCACTTCAGCCTCGCGGGTGCCTGGGTCACCAGCGCGGAAGAGATCGAGGCCGAGCTGGGGCCCGTGGTGGGGAATACACCCGCATCGGAGGCGGCGGTGCGGGCCATCGCCGCTGTCGGTCTGCTCGGCTCGCTGGACCAGTACGTCGAGATCCTCCGACGGTGGTACATCGAGGGCGTGTCACCGGCCCTGGCTCGATGGGAAGCCGGCCCCACGATCACGAGCGGAGAGGACGCGCTCTACGCCTACTGGGACTGGTGGCGGATTCGGGGCTGGTTCGACCTGAATACCGAGCCCCGGGTGACCTGGGAAATGCTTGATCGGGAACTTGCCCCTCAGGACATGGACGGACGGCCTCGCGTGGCCGCGGTGCTCAGGGACCTGATCGCTGCCGCCCAGAACGAGTGCAGTGCTCGCCGCGATCTCATGGCATGGCGCGAAGCCGACATGTTGCAGGGCATTTACGCCGTGCGCCTCCAGGTGGACAGGGAGGACCTCCGACTGGACCGCGCCACGTTCCTTCGCGACGGATGCATCCGTGTCGTGGTCGATCGAGACGACATCGAGACGCCTTCACACCTCCCGGTCGGATTCCCGAACTCCCTCGATGCGGCCGCTCGCCTCGTCTTCGACGACGGCACCATGACCGATGGTCAGTTTGGCTACAGGGTCACGGCAACCAACGCGGTGATCGAGACGCCGGTGGGGCTGTCCGATGCTCAGGGGCGCTACACGACCGTCGTGCGGGCCCTTTCGCACGGACCGGTGAGCTTCGGCGTCGAGGCTTGCCTGGCGCTCCAGGTGGCCGGGACCGACGAGGTCCGGGTGAAGGACGTCTGCGGATCGGGGGAGGCCGTCCGGCGCGGCGTGGACCTGACCGGGGACTGGAGCGGCATGCTCGTCCAGACCATCGTGCCACCGGAAGAAGACCCCTACCAGGCCCAGATCGCCTTCTCGGTTCGCTTCAGTCAGAACCAGAACGCGCTGACCGGCGTGTACGCCTACCTGAACATCGGCGGTCAACTCCAGGAAGGGCAGGTCTCGGGTACTCTCTCGGGCCAGCAGCTCATCAACTTCCAGCTCACCCAGGGGGTCCCCTGCCCGGGCAACTTCGGGGGACCGGCCTTCATCAACGAGAACGGTTCCATCATCAACTTCCAGTTCACCGGGACCAGCTGCGCGGGTCAGCATGTCGGGGGGACCGGGTCGCTCGGGCGGGCTCCCTGAGGACGCCGCAGCGGGAACCCGGAGCATCCCGCGCCTCGCCCTTGGCATCATCATGCGCGCGCCTCCGCTTGAACTCGCCGAGGCACGCTCGGCCCCATGTTCCGGTCCCGGGGCATGGGCGCGCTCCAGGCGGCCGTCCTTCACGACCTGATCGGGGGGAATCGCCGTCTCCATGTGAAAGACCGTCGTGCATGCCCCAGCGGCGGGCAGCAGCACCATGAACAGCGTCGCGATTCGCTTCATCTCGAACTCCGGGCTCGGTTTCTTCGGGCGGGGGCAGGCCGCGACTCCGGCAGCGCGACGGCCGGCCG
>JBJHBX010000108.1:0-7951 GCA_050485725.1 Gemmatimonadales bacterium
GACTCCGGAGCTTCCGCATCGTGCCCGTCACCTGCCGGCGCCGCCGACGCGGGGGCCTCGGTCACGGGGGCGTCCGGGATCGACGTGTCCTCCCATTCGGGCTCAGGATCCCCGGGGCTGCCGAATCCGGGTGGGTCCGACGGCTCCGAAGGCCCGTCCACATCGGCTTCGGGGGCTCCGGAACCGGACGCGACTGCGGGCGCACTGAAGTCCTCGATCGGGAGGTCAGAGGGGGCGAGTCGTTCGATCGGCACGGCCCCCGGCGCCCATGCCAGGAGGTCCTCGAACCAGGCACCGACCGGTCGTTCCGCGACGATGGCGGCCACGTCGCGGGGTGCAGCGGCGTCTTCCAGCTCCGCGATGCCCCCGTCCATCGCCTCGTCCCCGGCCCCGGGTTCGAGTTCGGGTTCGGGTTCAGGTCCGAGTGCGTCCCAGCCGGATTCCTCGACCTCCATCTGGACCTCCTCCTGGTACGGTTCCTCTTCGATTGGCGACGCGTCCAAGGCGGCAGGGTCCTCGCTGACGAACGCCGGCGGGTCGGTCTCCTCGGCATCGCCGACTTCCCCGGGTTCCGCTTCCGCCGGCTCCGAGGCACCGGATCGGATCCCCACCGCGTCCTGTCGGAGCTCGTCAAGCCTGGCCGCGATCCCCTCGTCGCCGGGGTGCCGCCGCGCCAGCGTCTCGAACACCTCGACGGCCTTCAGGATCAGCCCCTGACGGGCATAGAGCTCGCCGAGGGTGCGCGTCACGAGGGCATCCCCGTCCCCCGGGTCCGGATCCGGGTCAGACCCCGATCCGGATGCGGACGCTGCCATGGCCGGCGCCGGGTCGGTTTCGAACCCGAAGGGATCGATCAGGTCGTCATCGGAGGGAAGCGACGGCGTGCCGGGTTCGCCATGCCCCTCGCCGAGGGCCTCGTGGGCCTCCAGTTCGCCGGTCCGGTCCCGATCGGCCGGCTCGAGTTCGACGGCGTCGAGCTCCACGGTGCCGAGCTCCAGGGGCCCTGCGTCCGGGGTGGAGGCCTCCGACTGCGCGGCATCGGCCTCGTCCATCGAGCCGAACGCCTCCTCCAGCGCGAAATCCCCCCCGAGGTCGAGGGCGTCGTCCCCGGCGGCCACCAGGGCGTCGGGCTCCGCGAATCCGTCCGGGCCCTGCGGGGGCCAGCCGGCGTCTTCGGAAAAGGCGTCCTGCACCCCGGCGGCCTGCGGCCGGTCGTCGGTCGCCGGCGAGGCCTGAAAGCCCGCGGCGAGCCGCTCGATCCGCCCTTCAAGGTCTTCCCAGGCCGGGTTCCTCCGGAAGGCCTCCCGGAAGGCCGAGAGCGCACCCTCCGGATCACCTGCGGACTCGGCCAGTTCGCCTCGCATCCTCAGGGCCGACGCGTTGCCGGGGTCCATCTCGAGGACCCGGGCAAGCGACCGCTTCACCCCTTCCCCGTCCCCGCGTGCACGATGGGCCCGGGCCGCGACCAGGTGCGCCGAGGCGAAACCCGGATGGCGATCGAGCCCCTCCCGCAGGAGTGCGAGCGCCTCATCGATCTCGCCCGCCCGGAGGTACGCATCCGCCAGGGGAACGAAGGCCCGGCCGTCGGGATCCCGTTCGGACCAGAAGAGGGCGCGCAGGATCCGGATCTCCTGCTCGATCGCGTCGGACACGGCTACGCTCCGGGAGGGGGAATGCGGCGGAAGGACGAACGGGAAGGGGTGCTCGGTTCAGGCGGCAATGTACCGGGGCCCCGCTCGGAGTGTCAATCGAGCGGGGGCCCACCCCGGCGTGCCCCCTGCGGCCGGGCGTGGTGATTCGCGAGGGCGCGAGGGCACGGAGCCAGGCGGTTCCCCAGCACCCTGTGCCCGCGACCCCGCGCACCCCTCCGTGCGCGGAGGGCCCGGCTCCGGGATCCCGGTTCTTCGCAGCGCTTTCGGGGCAGGACACAGCAGCCTCCCGGAGTTGAGGGGGTGGAGGACCCCGGTTAGATTCAGGATTCTCCGGATGCAGTCTTCCCGACCGGTCGGATCGCTCGGGAGCAGGGCGCCCGGGATCCGGGGATTCCCGGTCCGGTGCGCACGACATACCCAGGCAGGAGGAACCGTCGCCATGATGCGACAGATGCGGCAGAACACGAAGATCATCATGCTCGTCACGGCGCTGGCCTTCGTGGCGCTGATGGTGTTCGAGTGGGGGATGGACATGAGCGGCCAGTCTTCGGGCGGCGACCTCGGTCGCGTCGGGAGCACCAACGTGTCGGTCTTCGAGTGGCAGGAAACGCGTCGCCAGCTCTTCGAGCAGATCCAGCGCTCGCAGAACGAGCCGGTCACGTCGGCCCAGAGCCGCGAGATCGACGACATGGCCTGGGACGAGGTCGTGAACCAGATCCTGATCCGGCACGAGCTCCAGCGCCGCGGCATCCGCGTGTCGGACCAGGAAATCCGGCAGGCGGCAAGGTTCTCGCCGCCCCCGGGGCTCCGCGAGGACCCGACCTTCCAGACCGACGGGAATTTCGATCCGGCAAAGTACCAGGCGTGGCTCCAGCAGGCGTCCGCCGACCCCCAGTTCATGCAGCAGCTCGAGCTCTACTACCGGGACGCGATCCCCCGCTCCAAGCTGCTCCGCCAGGTGACGTCGGGCATCTACGTGTCCGACGCCCAGCTCTGGCAGGACTACCGGGACCGGAACGAGACCACCGAGGCGCGTTTCCTCGCCTTTGACGCGCGCCAGTGGATCGCCGACGGAGACGTCCAGGTCACCGATGCCGAGATCAACGATTTCTACCGGGCCAACCGCGACGACTTCACCGTGCCGGCCACTGCCGTCGTCCGATACACCTGGATCAGCACGGCGGCAACCCCGGCCGACTCCGCCGCCGCCCTCGAGCGGGCCCGCGAGGTCCGGGAGGAGATCCTCTCGGGCGTGAGCTTCTCCGAGCTCGCCCGGATCGAGTCCGCCGACCTGGGTTCCGCCCGAGACGGCGGGAACCTGGGCTCCTTCGGTCGAGGCCAGATGGTGGGCCCCTTCGAGGAGGCGGCGTTCTCCCTCCCGATCGGGGAGGTGAGCGAGCCGATCCAGACGCAGTTCGGCTGGCACCTGATCGAGGTCACCTCCCGCGACGAGGAGGCCGACCGGGTCGAGGCGCGGCACATCCTCTTCTCGTACGAGCCCAGCGGGGACCGCGAGCTCGAGCTCTTCGCCCGGGCGGACACGCTGGAGATGCTGGGGCGGGACCTGTCGCTGAGGGACGCGGCGGCGGAGCTCGGCCTTCCGGTGCTGGAGGGGGAGATCACGGAGGATTTCGCGATCCTTCCGTCGGCCGGAAACGCAGGTGAGGGACAGGACTGGATCTTCGAGGACCAGGAGGGGGTGGGCGCGGTGAGCCCGGTCTTCGAGAACGCCCAGGGGTTCTACATGCTCGAGATCCTCGAGCAGTCCCCCGCTCGGACGCTGACCGTCGACGAGGTGCGCGACGAGATCCGGAGTCTCCTGACGACGCGGAAGAAGACCCAGCGGGCGCTGGACCGGGCCCGTGAACTCGCTTCGGAACTCCGCGCCGGCACCCTCACGCTGGAGGAACTCGCGGATCGGGAAGGTGGCGAGCTGCTCGAACCGCAGCCCTTCTCCCGCGCGACCTCGGTGACCGGGGTGGGGAATGCGAACGCCGCCATCGGTCTGGCCTTCGGCACACCGGTCGGGGAGATCGGCGGGCCCGTCGCGGTGGGATCGCGGGTATTCGTGGTCGAGGTGCTGGACCGCGAGACCGTGGATCGTGCGGGCTTCGAAGCGATCAAGGAGATCCTCCGCAGCCAGGTCATGCAGCAGCTTCGCCAGCAGCGTCTCGAGCTCTGGCTCGAAGGGCTCCGCGAGACGACCCGGATCGTGGACCGGCGCGCCGAGTACTTCCGGGCCGCCGAACAGATGGCCGACGGCCCGCAGATTCCGATGTTCTTCTGATCGGAGGAGCGTCAGGCAGGTCCGGGAAGGTCCGGGCCGCCGCCACGTCACCCCGGGGTCAACTGAACGAGGGGGGCCACCCACTGCCGGGTGGCCCCCCTCTTCGCTGTCGCATCCTGCGCTTCAGCCCGAGGGCGTGAGCTTCCGGGGTTCCCCGTTCGTCTCGTCGTCCCGGGAGGTGGTGGCCCCTTCGGACTGGGACCGACCTCCCTTCCCTTCCTCGGGAAGCCTGAGTTCACTCTCGATCTCCCGAAGGGACCCCTTGAACTCCCGGATCCCCTTTCCGAGAGACGAGCCGATCTCGGGCAGCCGCTTCGCCCCGAAGAGGAGGAGCACCACGAGGAAGATCAGGACGACCTCCATCATTCCAAGTCCGCCGAACATCGTGTACCTGCCTGCTTGGGGTGAGGTGGGCGCGTCAGATCCAGGACCGTGCGACGAACGCGACGAGTCCGACGCCCACCAGGGTCAGCACGTTCAGGGTCAGCACCAGGGGCCCGAGCGTCAGGGCCACTGCGACCAGGTCCATCTCGAAGGGCCCGAGCGAGGCGTCCACCGAGGTGATCAGGAAGTCCCTGGCCGCGCTGTCCGGAAGGAACAGCTCCGAAAGCCGGGTGAGGAGCCCGCCGAGGAAGAGCCCGAGGACCAGGGTCCAGGCGACCCGACGTCCCCCCCTGCTACGATTCTCGAGAAGCATCGGTTCCGCCACGGCTCCGTGGGTTCGCGAGGGTCTTCATCAGCGGCGACGCTCGATGGCGTAGTCGACGGCGGCGAAGAGGGCGTCCATCGCCTCGCCCTCTTCTCCGATCTCACCGAGCGCGGCCCGTGCCTCGTCGGCGTACCTGCGCGCCTCGCTCCGGGCGTAGTCGAGCCCACCCGCGTCCCGAACGAGCTCGATGATCTCGGCGATCTCGGCGTCGGAGGGATCCACGCGCGTGAAGAAGGCACGAATCCGATCTCGGCCCTCGGGACCCACCGCACGCAGCGCATGCACGAGGGGGAGCGTCACCTTGCGCTCCCGGAGGTCGTGACCCACGGGCTTCCCCGTAAGTTCCTCGTTGCCGTCGTAGTCCAGGAGGTCGTCGGCCACCTGGAAGGCCATGCCCAGGGCATGGCCGTAGCGTCGGAAAGCGTCCTTCGCCTCGACGGGCCCCGCCAGCGCGCCGATCTCGCAGGCGGCGGCCATCAGCGACGCGGTCTTCGCCTCGATGAGCCGGCGATAGTCTTCCTCGGTGAAATCGAGGGCGTCGTGGGAGGTAAGCTGCCGGAGCTCTCCGACCGTCATTTCGTTGGCGGCACGGGCCAGGGAGCGGATGACGTCGAGGCGTCCGAGCCTCGCCAGCTCGACGACGGTGCGGGTGTAGAGATAGTCCCCGGAGATGATCGCCACCTGGTGGTTCCAGAGATGGTTGATCGTGGGGAGCCCCCGGCGCAGCACGGAGTGGTCCACCGCGTCGTCGTGGACGAGCGTCGCCAGGTGGACCAGCTCCACCACGGCGGCCAGCGGCAGGGCATCCGGATGCGGGCGCCCTCCCACCTCGTTCACCAGCAGGAGGAGGGTGGGCCGGAAGAGCTTGCCGCGCATGCGCTGGAGGGCATCGCTCACGTCCTGGAGCAGCTCCAGGTCGTTCACGACGATCCGGCGAATCTCGTCCACCACGCCGTCCAGGCGCGGCTGCACCGGCCCCTGGATGCGGGCCAGCCGCGACGGGGGACGCTGGGGCGGCGAGGTGGAAACGTGGCTCATGGGTCGAAGGTCAGCGGAGCTCGCGGAGACGATCCGTGACGTCCTTGAAGTTGATGTCGAGGGAGAAGACCTTTTCGTAGAACTCCCGGGCGTCCTCGCGGTTCCCGGCGCGCTCGTGGGAGACCCCGAGAAAGTAATAGATTCCGAGCAGGTCGTCCTCCACCGCCGTTCCCTGGTTCAGCGCCCTTTCCAGGACCCGGATCGCCACCTGGGGTTCTCCTCGATCGAGGAAACACTGTCCCAGCATCTCGAGCGAGGCCAGGTGTCCGGGCTGGGCGCGGAGCGCCTGCTGGAACATGCCGATGGCCTCGTCCAGGAGCCCCATCTCCCGGTACGCCGTCCCCAGGTCGTAGGAGGAACGTGCGTCATCGCGGGTAATGTGCTGGGCCACCTTCGCCTTGAACTTCGACAGCATCCCGGCGAAGTCCACCTCCTCGTCACCCGAGCGCTCGTCGTCCACGACCCAGCGGGTCGTGGGCGACTCCTCGTCATCGAGAACGAGCGCCCCGAGATCGACGAAACCCCCGGCGCCGGACCCGCCCCCGCTCGCGGGCACAGGTGCCGGCGACGGGTCCGCGGAAGCGGCCGGGGTCGCCGCGGCAGCTGCCCTCGGGTCCTCCCGGTCCAGGGCGGACCGTGCTTCGGGGTCCCTGGCATCGAGCTGCAGGACCTGCTCCCAGGCGTGGCCGGCCTCGTCCGTCTGCCCCACGCGCTCCAGCGCCTTCGCGTACCCGCGCAGCGCCTTCAGGAGAAGGGCCCGGTCCCCGTCGTCCTGCGCGCGTTCGACGAGCATCAGGTGGAGGTCGAGTCGCTCGGGCTCCGACGCCAGGGCCGCCTCGATGCTCGCGGAGGACTCGGGATCGTCCAGCCCGGAGATCGCCACCTCGGCGCCACCCAGCAGCGGCAGGGGCTCGAGGTCGTCCCCCGCTTCATCATCCTCGTCGGCGGCATCGTCAAGGTCGATCTCGCCGAAGGCGAATCCGGCACCCTCATCACCCATGGCCCCGTGATCGCCGTCGCCCCCGGGGGAAAGGTCAACCTCCGCCGCAGGCGTCGTCGCATCGATTCCTTGCTCGACCTCGTCCGCTTCGTCGGCCACCCTGATCTCGATGTCGGGAAGCTCGAACGAGGTGAACTCGAGGTCGGGATCGGGCTCCACGGCCGCGGCATCCATGGCCGCCTCCGGCTCCTCGACCGCGGTCGGCTCCTCAGGGCCGTCCAGGGAGAAGGAATCGTCCGGGTCGTCCGCCTCGAGCTCCGGAAGGGCCGACCCGTCGAGCAGATGCTCGACCGGGCCGGCCGCGTCCCCGGGGAAGGCGGCGAAGCCGTCGTCCTCGTCGACCTCGATGCCACCTTCCGGGCCCGCCGGGGGGTGCCACGACGCATCGAGGTCGATGGCCGGGTCCAGCTCGCGGATGCGGCCGGCCAGGGCCTCGGCCTCGTCGCTCCCCTCCCGCTCCAGGACCCTCCACGCGCCGACCAGGTGGGGAAGGCCCCGCGCCTCGTCCCCCAGTGCCACAAGGCGCTCTCCGAGGAAGATCCGGGACTCCGCGTCGTCGGGGAAAAGCTCGACGAGTTCCTCGAGCGCTGCCGTCGCGGCCTCGTCATCTCCCCTGGACTGCATCATCTCGGCGTAGGTCAGCACGTGCTGACGCGCGTCCACGCCGAAGCCCTGGGTGGCCCGGATCTGTCCCATCCGGAGGAAGGTCTCGGCCCTCCCCGGCACGTTCCGCAGGACCTTCCGACAGATGGCGATGGCGTTGTTGGGAAGGTCGGCCTCGAGGTAGAGGTCGATGGCCCGGTCGTAGCTCTCCACCGCATCGGCGATGTCGCCGATGCGGACCTGGAGGTCCGCGACCCGGTTGTAGAGCGCGATCTCGGGCTCCCCGGCCTCTTCCCCCTGGTCCAGCACCTTGCGGTAGAGTCCGAGCGCCTTTCCCCACTCCTCCCGCTGCTCGTGCTGTCGAGCCTGCTTCTTCAACTGGTCCGTCGTCATTCCTTCGGTTCCCGATCGGGAGGGTTCAGGAGCTCGCGCTCGAGGGCGTCGGCGATGTCGGCAACCGCCTCCGCCGACGCGGCACCCGCCGCGCGGAGCGACTCCACTGCCCGGCGGACAGCGGAGGAAGCGCGACGGGAGATGTGCCCGGCCAACAGGGAGGATAGAGCCGGAGGGGGGGTTCGGTCCAGCGTCCGCAGTCTGTCCGCGGCTGCCGAGGCCAGCAGCCGCTCCGGAGGAAGCCCCACGATCTCGGTCCGGACGACCTG
>JBJHBX010000109.1:0-7903 GCA_050485725.1 Gemmatimonadales bacterium
CCACGAAGAGCGGATCCGCTCTCGAGAGGATCAGGCGTGGTCCCTTCGGCGTCTCCTCGACCTTCTTGAGCACGGCGCGGATCGAGTCCCCCTGCCGGAAGCGCTCCCTCGGGTTCTGCTCCTTCCAGGGAATGATGGCCTCGGCGTCGCGCGCGCGGTTCAGGATCACGACCATCTTCCCGCGTTCGATCTGCTGCACCTCGCCGGACAGGAGCTCGCCCACCCGGTGCTCGAACTCGTCCCGGACCCGCTGGCGCTCGCCCTCGCGCACCCGCTGGACGATGCGCTGCTTCACCGCGGTGATGGCGTTGTAGCCGAACTCCGAGAAGTCGACCGGAATCTCCATCACGTCGCCCACCTCGTAGGTGGGATCGTCCCACTGCGCCTTCTCGAGCGAGATTTCCGCAGAGGGATCCTCGACCTCTTCCACCACCCGCTTCAGCACGACCATGTCGATCTCGCCCGAGGCCTCGTCGATCGTGATCTCGGGACGCACGTTGGGCCCGAAGATGCGGGCCAGCCCGGCCGTCATCCCGTCCCGGATGAGGTCGTTCATCTCGTCCTGGTCCAGGTCCTTCTGCGCCGCCATTTCGCGGATCGCGGCAATGATCTGTCCGGCGTTCGTCATGGTCGTCTTCTCATGCGTTCAGGGAACGCACCGCGAGGCGCTCCTCGCGGTACCCCGTCAGTCCTCCTCGTCCCACCTGAACAGGAGGTGGGCGCGCGCCACCGCGCTCCTCGGAAGCGAAAGCACCTCGCCACCGGGAAGTCGGAGGCGCACGTCGTACGTCTCGTCTCCCTCGCCCTCCACGCCCTCCAGCACCGCGTCGAAGCGTGAGGCGTCGAGCCCCTCGGGGGTCCGGATCGCCTTGATCCGCACCTGCTCCCCCACGAAACGCTCGAAGTCCCGACGCCGGTGGAGCGGACGTTCCACTCCCGGCGACGAGACTTCCAGCGTATACCGCTCCGGAAGCCGCGGGTTCTCGTCGAGCCACGGCTCCAGCGTCCGGCTCACCCGGACGCAGTCCTCCACGGTCACCCCGGCTCCCTTCGTGGATCCGGGGCGATCCACCCGAAGCCGGAGAATGGGACGCGCATCGCTTCCTGCCCACTCCAGCTCGACGACCTCGTACCCGAGTTCCTCGACCCTGCGGTCGATTTCCAGGTCGATCTCGTCGATCCTCGTGGCCACGCGTCCCTCTCCCTGCCTCGCCTGCCTCGCTCCGGATCCCGGGAAACCGGAGTAAAAAAAAGCGGGGGCTGCCCGCTCCCCCACTTCCGAAAAGGCCGCCCCGGGGCGGCTTCAGCATCCGTTCAATGATAGCCCCGCCCCCCCGGGGCTTCAAGCCCCCCGTTCCCGGGGGGATGCGGAGCGAGTGCCACGGGTGGACGCGGAGCGAGCGGGTGGCGTGGTCACTCCCGACGCTCGATCCGTGCTCCGAGGGCCCTGAGCCGCTCGTCGATCCTCTCGTAGCCCCGCTCGATCTGGCCGACGTTGTGGATCACGCTCTTCCCCTCGGCCCCGAGCGCCGCGATGAGGAGCGCCATGCCCGCCCGGATGTCCGGGCTCTCGAGCGACGCGCCGCGCAGGGGCGACGGTCCCACGACCACGGCACGATGGGGATCGCACAGGATGATCTGCGCCCCCATTCCCACCAGCTTGTCGACGAAGAACATGCGCGACTCGAACATCTTCTCGTGCACGAGAACCGTTCCCCGGGACCGGGTGGCGGTCACCACGGCGATCGAGGTCAGGTCCGCCGGAAACGCGGGCCACGGTCCGTCATCCACCTTCGGGACGTGGCCGAAGGCGTCCTTGCGGATCACCGGCTCCGCGCGGCCGTGCACGACCAGGTCCCCTCCATCCCGCGTGCACTCGACACCGAGCCGCCGGAAACCGAGAAGCGTCGAGTCCAGGTGCTCGAGGGGTGCCTCGCGGATGCGGAGCTCGCTGCCGGTCACGGCGGCGAGGCCGATGAAGGAGCCCGCCTCGATGTGGTCGGCGCCGATCCGGAACTCGGCACCCCCGAGCGCATCCACCCCCTCGATCACGAGGGTGTGCGTGCCGATGCCACCGATCCTGGCCCCCATGGCCACGAGCAGGTTGCACAGGTCCTGAACGTGCGGCTCGGCCGCGGCGTTCCTGAGGCGCGTGATCCCCTTCGCCCGGACTGCGGCCATCACGGCGTTCTCGGTCGCGGTGACCGAGGGCTCGTCCAGGAAGATGTCGGCTCCCTCGAGGCTGCGCGCCTCGATGTCGAAGTCGCCGCCACCGAGCGAAATCGTGGCGCCCATCCCCTCGAAGGCCAGGAAGTGGGTGTCGAGGCGGCGCCGGCCGATCACGTCGCCCCCGGGTGGGGGGAGAGACACCTTGCCGAAGCGGGCCAGGAGCGGGCCGGCAAGCAGGATCGATGCGCGGATCCGCTCGGCAAGGACCGGATCGGGCCGCCCGACCTCGACCCCGGCGGCCTGCACGTGGACCGTGTTCCGGTCGGTCCACTCCACCTCGGCCCCCATCGCCTCGAGCAGCTCGAGGAGCGTCAGCACGTCGCGGATGCGGGGCACGTTCGACAGGGTGACCGGCTCCGGCGTGAGGAGGGTGGCCGCGATGCAGGGGAGTGCAGCGTTCTTGTTCCCCGCAGGAACGATGGATCCGGAGAGCGGGGTTCCCCCGTGGACTTCGAAGACGGGCATCGGATGGGGACTCGGCAGGGAGGGAGGGGTCGCGCGGATGGGCCGGGCCTCCGTGCGCGGCGCATGCGTGGCGACCGAAAGCTGACAGGAGTGGGCCCGGCGGGACAACCCGCGCTGGAACCTTCGGGGGGTCCACCGCTATTCTATGCCCATGACCCTCCTCCTGCTGCTCGAAGCGGTCCGGCCCCTTCTGCAGGCCGACACGGTGGTCACGGTGGCGGCACGCGACGTGGTGGACATCGTGTACGCCGTCGCCGCCGGCACCTTCGTGCTCCTCCTGCTCGTGCTGATCGTGGCGCTCCTGGGACTCCTGGCGCAGGTACGCTCGGGCATCCGGGGAATGCAGAAGGCGGTGGAGTCCGCCCGCGAGTCGATCCTTCGCGACGAGGCGGTGGAGAAGCTCAGGTCGACGGCGGGTCACGTCGAGGCGATGGCGGGATCGCTGCGGGGCGAAACGGAACGCGCCGCCGAATCGATCCGGAAGGTCTCGGAGCAGGTCGACCTGGCGTCCCGCCGCATGGAGGAGCGGATCGAGGAGTTCAACGCCCTCCTCTCCGTGGTCCAGGAGGAGGCCGAGGAGACCTTCCTCGACACCGCGTCGACCGCCCGGGGAATGCGGGCCGGGCTCGGGAGCCTGACGCGAAAGGCCGAGCGGCGGCGCAGGGAACTCCGGGAACGGGAGAACGGATCGTCGGCCGGCGCGTCGCCCACGAGACCGACCGCCTCCGCGCCTGCGCTTCCGACCGCCGCCCCACCGCCCCCGCCCGCCCCACCGTCTCCCGTGCCCCCCGGAGCCGAAGCGGGCTTCCCGCCGGCCGGCGCTCCGGATGCGGGGCACGATCCCCCGCTCTTTCCCGTCGACGACGGCGAACGCACGCCGCCCACAGCGCGGCATCCCCACGACGAGGAGACCCCGTGACCCGCGATTCCGCCGAGTTCTCCACCGCCTTCCTCCTGGGCCTCGTGGGCGGCGCTCTGGCGGCCCTGGTCCTCCGTGCCGGCGGGGGCCGCGAGGCCCTGGTGCGGCGCCTTCCCTGAGGGCTTCCTGACGCCCGCTCCGACCTCATGGTCTCGGTCCTGAACGTGTTCGTTCGTGCGCTCGGCTGGGCCCTCGCATGGGCGCTCCTGACGCCGCTCGACCTCTTCGCATGGGGGCCCGCCACGCACGTGGCCATCGGCGAGGCGGTGCTTTCGTCGGCGCACCTTCTCCCGCCGGCGGTCCGGGCCGTGATCCAGCGGTTCCGTGTGCCCTTCCTCTACGGCTCCATGGCGGCGGACATCTCCTTCGCGAAGAAGTACGCGCCGGCGGGACGGCATTGTCACCACTGGCACGTGGGCGAGGAGATCCTCGCGTCGGCGGATTCCGAGGAGCTCCACGCGGTAGGGCTCGGGTACCTGGCCCACCTGGCCGCGGACACGATCGCGCACAACGTCTTCGTTCCGAGGCGGCTCCTCCTGACGAAGGGAAGCGAGGGCGTCGGGCACACCTACTGGGAGCACCGGATGGACGTCCACCTCGGCGAGCGGTTCACCGCCGAGGCGCGGAAGGTGGTCCTCTTCCACGACCATGCCGACGCGGATCGGCTCTTCGACGAGGTCCTGTCGCGAACCCTCTTCTCGTTCCGCACGAACCGGCGGATCTTCCGCGGAATGGTGGCCTTCCAGGACGACGCGAGGTGGCAGCGGGTCTTCTCGGGCATCCTCCGCCGTTCACGTTACGACCTCCCGGACCCCATTCGAGACCGCTACGTCCGGCTCTCGTACGAGTACGTGATGGACTACCTGGCGCGGCGCGAGGGCTCGCTCGCCCGGGGACTCGACCCCATCGGCGAGATGAACCTCAAGCTTGCGAAGCGGGTGCGCCGCCGAGGGCTCGCCGAAGGGGGGATTTCGGACCCGGAGCTTCTCGATGCCTGGGCCGACGAGTTCTTCCCCCTCCCCGGCGAGCCGCTCCTCTACCTGCCGAAGGCGCCCTCGCTGGAGGTACCGGGGCTTCGGTCGCCGCCGGCGCTGCCCCCGGGCGAGACCCGTGCGGCGGAGTGGGAGGAACCGGGCGCTCAGGGGCGGATCCTGACCCCCTGAGTCCTCATCCGGGGTGCGCTCCGCCTTCTCCCGTCAGTTCCTCGGCGACCCGATCCGGCCGCAGGCGCAGGCCTACCCGGAACTCGCCGAACTCCCCGTATTCCGACGTGACCTCGTCGTAGCGCATTTCGGTGACGAGTGCCTTGAACTCGAGGGGGTCGGCGGCGAAGAGCGTCACCGCCCACTCCCAGTCGTCGAAGCCCACTGAGCCCGAAATGATCTGCGAGACCCGCCCGGCGTACCGCCGGCCCGTGTTGCCGTGCTCCGCCATCAGCGCGGCCCGCTCCTCAAGCGGGAGGGTGTACCAGTTCTGCCCCACCCGGCGCCGCTTGTCCATCGGGTAGAAGCAGAGCCAGGGCATGGCGTCGGGCTGCACGGGCGCGAGGCGGGCCTGGACGTAGCGCTTCTCGCGCTCCGCCTCGAGGGCCTCGGCCGCGAGGGCGTTCCAGCCCGGCGAACCGGGCGCCACCCCTTCCTCGCGGGCACGGCGATGGAGTTCGGCCGTGACGTGGTACAGCCCGAGTTCCACCACCGACAGGTAATCTCCGGCGGGCACGAGATCGATGGAGGCCGGGCAGAGCGCCAGGTCCCGCTCCGCCTCGGAGAGCGCCCCGAGGGTCGGGCGGAGATGCAGCACCAGGAGGTCGGCCTCGCCTCCCACGACGCGGTAGCAGGCGCTCCATCCCCCCTCGGGCGCACCTGCGGCGTCGCCCGGGGGCGCCCATGGAGCCAGGAGTTCCTCGAGCGCGGCCGCTCGGGCCGCGAATCCGCCTGCCACGCCGTCGTCCTCGTGTCGGGCCCCCGGGGCCACCCGGAAGAACTGGTGCAGCATGAACCACCCATCGAGGACGAGCGGGGGAAGGGTATTGCGGGCGGGAGTGGCTTCGGACATGCGCGAAGGGGACTCGATGTAGGAGGGATCCGGTCGCCTTCCGGACAGGGGCCGGACAACGGAAGGGGCGCCCCCGGAAGCTGACCGGGAGCGCCCCTTCGATCAAGACGCGTCGGAGCCGCGCCCCGGCGCATCAGGCCAGGGCACGGACGCGCGGGGCCTCAGTTGGCCGGCTCGACCCGGACGCGGATCGGGTCGGTCCTGCCATCGGAGTGATCCACGTGCCAGAGGTGGAACTCGATGTCCACGGTACCCGCGGCCTCGGGGTAGATGTGCACGTGATCGCAGTGGTAGATCCCGACGATGGTCCCACCGGACCGCTGCGCCCAGTGAAAGGGCCCGCTCGGCGAGGCGGGGTTCCGGATGTTCGGCCAGGCGATCACGTTCGTGTTCGTGTTCACCGGGAGGTAGCGGGCCTCCTCTTCGGTGCAGGTCCGCTCGCGGGGGCCGTCGGGGTCTCTCGAGACGGTGGCGATCTGGATCTGCTGGTTCGCGTTGTCGAAAAAGCGAACCGTGAGCGAGGCCTGCGGACCACCGGCTCGCAGGGGAATCAGTCCGACGCCCTCCTCGTCACGCGGATTCGGAAGCTCGGTGATCGAGTTGCCCTGGCCGTCGCGCCAACCGTCCTGGCCTGTCCAGACCGCAAGCATCGCGGAGGCCTGGCCGCGGGTCTGGATCTCGACCCTGGAGAAGTCGGCGTGGTCGTCGTCGAGGTCGGTGGAGCTCTCGCATCCGGCGAGTGCGACGAGGGCGGCGAGGGGAAGGACGAGGAGGCCTCTGCGGCGTGCGAAGGGCCGGTCCGTACGGATGAAGCGGTTCATCTTGCTGCTCCTGCATGGGTTGAATGGGGAAAGACTCCCCGGTGGATGCGTCAGAAATAGACGCGGTACGTGAACTGGAGGCTTCGCCCCGGCTGGGGGGCGATGTCCTTGATGCGCGAGAGGTGGTCACGCCACTCGCGGTTCGTCAGGTTCCGGGCTTCCACGTTCACCGAGTGGGTGAGGGAGGCTCGGGTGAAACGCCAGCCGGCGCCTGCGTTCAGAAGCCCATAGGCCTCGGTGGGCTCCTGTGGGTTCTCGACGGCATCGCCGATCGAGACGGGGCGGGGCACGCGGTTCTGGGCCGCCGCGGCACGCCCCCCGAGGGCCAGGTACCAGGGTCCGGTGTCGTACCGGAGCTCCAGGCTTCCGCTCAGCGGAGGGATGAAGGCCAGTGGGTCGTCGTCGCCCTGGCGGGTGGCCCGGGTGTAGCTCGCCGAGGCATCCACCACGAGCCCCGGGCGGGCCTCCCACTGGATCCGGCCCTCCGCGCCCAGGAAGAGAGCATCGTCGCCCCGGGCCTCGTACACCGGGGTGGTACGGGGCTCGGCACCGTCGCGAATCACCCGGACGGTCTCGGCGGTCTGGGCGTAGTAGAGGTAGCCCCCCACCCGGTTCAGGTAGGTGGCGACCTCGAGGCTCAGGTCCTCCCGCGTGCCACGAAGGAAGAGATCGAGCCCGGTTCCCGTCTCGGCGTCGAGGTCGGGGGTTCCGATGTCGAAGGAGAAGTCGGCCAGGTGGGGACCATCGGAGTAGAGCTCCTCGATCGAAGGCGGGCGGAAGGAGCGGGCGAGGCTGACCCCGGCGGTCCACCCCGGCGTCACCTCGCGGAGCACCGCCAGCGAGCCCGAGAGCCCGGTGAAGCTTCGCTCGCGGACGGCCTTCACGACCTCGCGCTGGTCGGTCCGCACCCGGATCGGATCCAGGCGCGAGGGCTCGAGCTCCCGGTGGTCAAGCCGAAGCCCGCCCTGGAAGCGCCAGTCGTTCCGCTGAAGCTCCTCGTATCCGAAGATCGACCAGGCCCGGTCGTCGCCCGAGCGGGAGCCGGGGTTCGTCCCCCCCGTCGAGAGCCCACGCCACCGATAGCCCAGCCCCAGGGCCCCTTCGGCGCGGAGGATCTCGCCCGCATGGTCGTGGATCGTGTGGTCGTGGCGGGCCAGCAGGTTCCAGTCGGCGGTGGTCTGCCGGAACCGGCTCCCCACGATGGGCACACCGGCCCGGACCGCCTCGATCTCGTCGTGCTCGTAGCGGATGAGAGCCCCGTCGGTCTCGACGGCATCGAAGAAGCCGAGGAACTCGCGGAGGTAGGCCGCGCGGACGCGGGCGGTGGTGCGGGCCGTCTCGATGTCCACGCCTCCCGGGTGCCCCCCGGGAATGAGCACCCCTCCGAACTCGCCGGGAACGCCGTAATCGTTCT
>JBJHBX010000110.1:0-7876 GCA_050485725.1 Gemmatimonadales bacterium
CGCCCTCGACGCGCTCGCCGGCACCCTGGCCGCGGCGTCCCCCGGGAAGTGGCACCGACCGGTCCACGCGCTGCTTGCGCTGGCCCGCCTCGACCCGGCCCGGGCGGCCAGCCACCTGGAGGCCGCGACGGCCCACGCCGATCCCTTCGTCCGGGCGCACGGCGCGCGGGCCGCGGGTCTCCTGGGTGACGAGGCCGTGCTGCGCGCCCTGGCCGACGACCCCTCGCCGAACGTCCGCGAGGCGGCGATCACCGCCCTCGTGCCCCTGGCCGGGCGGGGCGCGGACCCGGTCCTCGTGGCGCAGCTCTCCCAGGGCGACCCACAGCTCGTCCGGACCGCCGCCCGCTTGCTGGCGGGGAGCCCCGCCCGCGAGGAGACGATGGCGGCCCTCTTCGCAT
Source organism: Gemmatimonadales bacterium (assembly GCA_050485725.1). Classification (GTDB taxonomy): domain Bacteria; phylum Gemmatimonadota; class Gemmatimonadetes; order Longimicrobiales; family Gaopeijiaceae; genus SKNW01. The sequence goes on from JBJHBX010000110.1 coordinate 399, forward strand.
CCCTCGAACACTTCACGGCGGGGGCCCGCTCCACCGACCGCGACCCCCGGGTGGCCGCCATCGAGCGCATCGGGGAGCTGGGCGACGCCCGCGACGCGGCGCGGCTCGAGCGCTGGACCCGCGACCCCGATCCCGCGGTGGGGGCCGCCGCCGCTGCGGTGCTCCGGAGCTGGATCGGCGAGGCGCCGGAGCCCGTTTCGACCGGGCTTCCGAGGCTGCCGCTTCCGGGGTGGAGCGAGCTGGCGGAGCTCCACGACGGCCGGCTGGTGTTGACCCTCGACGAGGGCGGGTTCGATGCGCCGGCGCGGGTGGTCATCCGGATGCTCCCCTTCGAGGCCCCCACGAGCGCCGCGCGGGTGGTGCGACTTGCCCGCGACGGGACCCTCGACGGGCTGACGCTGCACCGGGTGGCGTCGAACTTCGTGGTGCAGGGGGGAAGCCCCGGCGCCAACGAGTACGCCGGGCACGGGCACTACACCCGCGACGAGCTGGGGCGGATCGGCCACTGGGCGGGCACGGTGGGGGTCTCGACCCGGGGCCGCGACACCGGCGACGGTCAGCTCTTCGTGAACCTGGTCGACAACCTGAGGCTCGACCACGACTACACGGTGTTCGGGGTCGTCATCGAGGGCATGGAGGTCGTGGCCCGGGTGCAGGAGGGGGTCGTGATCCGCGAAGCGCGCTGGGAGCCCCCCCGGGGCGGGAACCCCGAGTGAGGAGGAAGCTGCTCTGGGGGGGCGCGCTCGTGCTGGTGCTGATCTACATGGGGTCGGCGATCCTTGAGCGACGGGCCCAGCGGGACTCGCCGCGGGCTCAGGCCGAGGCGGTGCGGGAAGACGTGCGGCTCGCGCAGGCCGAGGCGGAGCGCTGCATGGAGGAGCTCGCCGCGAGCAACCTCAGGTTCCAGTCGCAGACGCGGCAGACGCGGGCCTTCCAGTCGCGGATCGAGGCGCTCGAGGCCCTCGATGCCCGGGGGGTGCCCGCCGACTCCTACGACATCTACCTGGACATGATCGACCGCTTCAACGCCTCGATCGAGGGCTGGGAGATGCGAGGCGAGGCGCTCGAGCGCACCCAGCAGAGCTGTCGCGAGCTGATCGAGGCCAGGAACGTGCTCGCCGATTCGCTGCGCCGGATCCTCGTGGACATGGGCTACCTCCCCGGCGAGGAGGAAGAGGCGATGCCGCTGCCGGGGGGGGATTCGCTTGCGGACCCCGGGTCGCCGGCGGGCACGGACGGCCTTCCTGGGGCCGAGCCACCGCCGGGCACCGAGCCGCCGCCTGACCCCGACCGGGACCCGCCGTCCCAGCCTGGGGCATCCTGACCTGTCGCGAGTCCGCGCGGGGTCGCTCCGGTGGCGCCCCGACGCCTCGAAGATCCGCGTGCCCGCTGGCCGTTTCCGGACCATTCCGGGGGCGATCGGGGGTATGTCGACGGGGCACGGGCCTTGCCCCTCAAGGGGTTGCGGCGCGCCGGCCACCCGGGTCGGCGGCCCCTTCGCGTCGGGCCGGGAGGCGATCATGGACAGGATCCACGACATCATGGAGAGCGACCTCATCACCGTCCCGCCCGAGATGGCGGTGGCCGAGCTTGCCGGCGTCCTCGACCGAGCGGGAATCACCGGTGCGCCGGTCGTGGACGAGGCGGGAAGACTCCTGGGCATCGTGACCGTGCGCGACGTGATGCGCCTGGCGCGTGAGCTGTCGGAGGTGCCCGAGGCGGCGCGCTGGGGCCTAGGGACCGCGCTGGCGCTGGATGCCACCGGGCAGCTCGACGTGCCCGTCGAAGGCGAGTTCTTCGCCTACTTCGTCACGCCCGGCGGTGGCTTCGTCGATCTTCGGGACCGGATCCGGCAGCTCCCCGAGGGTGCGTTCGGGGGCTACCAGGTCCGCGACATCATGAGCACGGACCCGGTCTCGGTGAACTCGAAGCTCAAGGTGGCCGAGCTGGCCAGGGTGCTCGTCGACCAGCGGATTCACCGCGCGTTGGTCGTGGACGACGGGAAGCTCGTGGGGATCGTGACCGCAACCGACGTGCTGCGATCGGTGGCCGAAGGCTGAGGCAGCTCCCAGGGCCGACGGGGCGAGCCCGGTCGGAGGATCAGGGGCGCCCCGGCGGTGCTGCGGGCCGCGCCCGCGCGACCCCGGGCTGCGGGGTTGGCGACCGATCAGGATCTGCTACGTCGAGGATCGGCGGAGATCGAGACCTGAATTCTTCCCGGGTCTCGAGAAGGATTCTGCTTTCGAGGGCGACGATCGGCGTCGAAGGCGGAACTCTTACCGGAGAGCGGGAAGGATTCAGGTCTCGAGCATCCGGGTGGCTCCAGCCTGAACATTTCTATCGGTGCCCGCTGGCCGCGGGCCCGTTTCAGGAGGCCAACCGCCTCAGGAGGCCAACCGTGCGGCGGGAAGAAGGCCGCGGGCCCGTTACAGGAGGCCAACCGCCTCAGGAGGGCAACCGTGCGGCGGGAAGAAGGCCGCGGGCCCGTTCCTGGGAGGCGCGCCGGCGGCCCGGGCCCCCGCGGCAGCCCACAGGCGCGGCTGGTGGCGCCCCCGCGGCAGCTCAGAGGCGCGGCTGGTAGCGTTCCTGAGGCTCCCGCCCCCGCCTTCTCCGCTCGGGGCGCACCGGTCCCGACGAGGGTGGGCGGGGTTCGAGCCGGTCCTCGATGGTCGTGCCCCCGTCGGTGTCGTGGGTGTCCCGGGGTCCATGGCCACCCTCGCGGTCCATCTCGCGCTGGACAAGGTGGAGCGCGTCGTCCAGGGCCAGGAGACTCGTGAGGGTCTCGTACTCCGCCCCCCGGACCAGGCGGCCGGCGTCGGCGTCGCGGTCCCCCGCCTCCCGTTCGTCGGGGAACTCGAAGGCGAGACCCGGGGGTACCGGCGTCGTCATGATCTCGAGGACGAAGGTCTCGCGGGGCGCCCCGCCCCGGGCGATACATCGGATCACGAGGTCGCGGTCAGTCACCACCCCGAGGGCAAAACCGTCCTCGGCCAGGACGACCAGGGTGTCCACACCGAGGCTGGCCATTCGGACCGCGGCCTCCTCGACGGTGCCGTCGGGGAGGATCGTGGCCATGAAGCGGGAACAGACGCGACCTACATTCATCGGACCCCCTGTGCGGATGGGGCAGGCTGGCACCTACGGGGGTGCCGCATCCATGATGAAGAGGGGCGTGAACCGGCGCCAGCAAAATCGCCTGAACCGCTACCTTTGGATCTTCTGGTCGTTTTTTCTGCCCCTTTTCGCCCCGGTTCCATGGACCTCAGGGAAGCGCAGGCCCGCGTCGACGCCTGGATCTCGCAGTTCGAGGAGGGCTACTGGCCCCCCCTCGTGAACCTCGCGCGCCTCGTCGAAGAGGTGGGCGAGCTGGGCAGGGAGCTGAACCACCGCTACGGGGCGAAGGTCAAGCGCGCCGACGAGCCCGAGCAGGACCTGGCCCTCGAGATGGCCGATGTGCTCTTCGTGCTGCTGGCGCTGGCCAACGAGCAGGGGATCGACCTGTCCGAGGCGCTGGAGCGCACCCTCGAGAAGTACCGCGCTCGCGACTCGGACCGGTGGGCCCGGAAGGGAGAGGGGGCCCCGGGAGGGTAGCGCGGGGCGTCGGCATGCCCCGGGCCGCGCGGGGTGTCGGCAGACGGGGAGCCGTGGAGGGCCGCGCGGGGCGTCAGCGGGCGCCGGGCCGCGCGGGACGTCAGCATGCGCCGGCCCGCGCCGGGCCGCTGCCTCTCCGCATCGATTCCAGCACGAGGACCAGCGAGCCCACCACGGGCATCGCGCTCCGGATGCGAACCGGAATCCGGTGCGCGTCGTCGGTCAGGTTCAGCACCACGCGGCCGGCCTCGCCGAACCGGCTGGGGTCGGTCACTTCCATCTCGACCACCCGGGTGTCGAAGGTTCCGGCGGGGACCCGGACCCGCTCACGTCCGCGGTCACGGATCCGAACCGGGTTCCGTTCCGGGTCGAAGTGCAGGTCGAACTCGCGCATCTCGCCCTGGTCCAGCTCGACCCCGCGGGCCAGGAAGAGGAAGGAGAGCTCGTCCAGCGGGCGAGCGGTGTGAAGGGCCGTGGCGACCCCGCCCTCGGGCTCCCAGGCGCCGGCTTCGGGCATGATGGTGACCCGTTCCACGCGGGTGCCCATGGGGTGCCGTTCGTCCTTCTCGTAGAAGAGCGACCGGGCGTGCTCGAGCTCGACGATGGAGCGGGTCCGATCCGAGATCGACATGAGCATGACCCGGCCCCGGAAGGAGAAGTCGAGCTGCACCACGGAGCGGCCCTCGTGGCAGCGCGGCGTCGAGACCGACATCGTGCCGGTGCCCACCTTGCCGAACACACCGAAGTCGCCCTGGAACTGAAGCTCCTCTCCGGGCATCAGTACCAGGCGCGAGGTGGGTCCGTTCGTGGTGGCCTGCGCCACGAGGGTGGTGGGGAAGAGCGCGATCGCCGCGAAGAGGCACCCGGCAGCCCGGCCCACCCGGCCCGGAACGCCCGAGGCCGATCGGAAACGCGAGACGAGGGCTCCCCGGGAGGCATGCATGCTCATGGGCGGCGCAGGGACGCGGAACGGGATGGCGGGTTTCCGCCACCCCGTCCACGCGCCTCGGGCACTGAGAGGGGATCGGGCATTCAGAAGGAGATGACCCCTTCGATCATGAGTCCGCTGAACTTTCCGCCGTTCAGGCGGTCGGTGCTGGGGAAGTCGTTGTACTGCTGGTTCACGTACTCGGCCTTCAGCACCATCTGCGGGGTGAGCCACCATCCGCCGCCGAGCTGGAAGCGGTTGATGCTCACGTCGGCGCCGCTCCCGCGGAGCTCGCCGCTCACGGTGTTGTACCGGGCGCCCACGAAGAGGGACTCGTCCTGGTAGAACCGGTAGACGGCCTCGCCGGCGAGCTGGGTCCAGCTCCGGGTGTCGGTCTCCACCGCAGCCTTCCCCGTGGCACGCTCCAGGGTTCCGAAGAACTCGAGGCCGCCGGCCTTGACGAAGGGGTTGAGCACCATGGCCGTGACCTCGCTCTGCAGGCTCGGGTTGAACCGGCCCGACGTGAAGTTGCCGGCCACGGTCGCGGCGGTGTTCTCCATCACGAGGTAGTACCGCGAGCCGGCCCTGTCACCCGAGTAGAGGGTGTTGTTCAGCGACTTGCTCGTGGTGTAGGCCGACCCGGTGATGCGGACCCGGAGGTTTTCCTCGAGCTGGCGGTCGAAGCCAACCTTGCCGTAGAACGACGGCGCCCGCTCATCGGGCCGGATCACGCTTCCCTGGATCTCGCCCCCGGTCACGGCCACCATGGCCAGCGCTCCGGAGGGATGCCGGAAGAGCACTTCGCCCCCGATCTCGGTGGTGAAGGCATCCATGATCAGGTTGCCGACGAAGGGGTTGTAGATCGCGTTCCCGTTGTCGGTGCGGCGGAAGTGGGCATCGCCGTAGTTGATCTCGAAGTGCCCGGCCTTCACGGTCACGTAGTCCATGATCGTGTGGAGCGCGTCCACGTCGAGGGGCGACTTGTCGATCTGCACGTACCCGCCCTTGACCCACGCCTCGGGGTGGTGCCGCGACGAAAGGTAGGTCGTCAGGTTGACCTGGATGCCGTCGGCGAGCTGGGCCCCCAGGTGCAGGTTCGCGGTGGCCAGGTTGAAGCCTGCGCCGATGTTCCGGAGCACGTTGGGGTTCTCGACCGGCGTGTCCGACGGGGTCCCGTGGCTGTTCTCGTGCGAGAGCGCCTGGAACTGCTGGGTGAAGGATGCGCCCCAGAAGATCCGGAATCCCTCGTAGGGCTGGTCCGTGCGGGGCGGCTCGAAGATGTGGAGCCCGTTCCGGTCGTAGGGGCGGAAGTGCTGGAGCTGCGTGTTCGAGAGCTGCGCCTCCGCCAGTGCGGGGGCGAGGATCACCGCCGCGGCGGTGAAGGCCATGGAAAGTCGGAAGCGGTTCATCGGGAAATCCCTCCGTGGGGCCTGCATTCGGGTTTGGGAACGAGCGCCTGGGTGAACGCGAGCGCTGGCATGGGAGCGAGCACAGTTGTGCGAACGAGCGCCGCCGGCGGTCGTCAGCGGGGCGAGACGACGAGGTCGAAGTGGACCTGGACGTCTTCGTGCACGCGGAGCGTGCCCAGCATCAGCCGCGGAGGGCGCACCCCCCAGCGGGTCATGTTCAGTTCGTGCACGCCGACAACGCGGAGTGCGCCGCCCGCGGCCTCGGTGGCCTGCGCCGTCAGCGTAATGGGATGCGTGCTTCCGACCATCTCCAGCTCTCCGCGGAGCTCGAGGCGAACCGTGCCCTCGTTCGCGGGCGTCGCCGAGTAGCTCTGCATGCGGAACTGGATCCGGGGGTGACGGTCCCGCTCCAGCGCGTTCCACATGTGGTCGTTCATCGTGTCGTTGTCGCAGTCGAGCTGCGCGGTGGGCACGTCGAGCTGGACGGCACGGACCGCCTGGGCCACCTCGGCCAGCGAGAGCGTGGCGCCCTCGGCCCCGGTCACGCGGGCGTTCAGGGTGCCTGCCTCGCAGCTCCAGGACCGGACGGTGGAGCCCCCGTCGACCCGGAGCGAACCCGTGACCTGGTAGGTCGGGGCCGCCTGCGCGGCGACGGAGGTGGCCATTGCGAGCCCTCCCGCGAGCATCGCGGCGCGAAGGGCCGCGTATCGAATTCCGTGTGCCATGGTGGTACTCCCCGGCATCGCGTGTTCTGGGTTCGTGGGTCCCGCCGCCGTCGGCCAGGCTGAGTGGTACGGGCGCCGTCGGTCCGGCTGGGTCGTCCGGACCTCGTTGGCCCGGCACGGGAGACGACAGGCGCAAGCCCGATGCCATGGGGGTGCAGCGAAACGCGACACCCGACAAGGCATTGGCAAGAAAGGACTTGAGCTCGGAAACGGGGGGTTCGACGGGCGCCGCCGGTGACCGGGGCGTGACCTAACTCCCCAATCCCCCGGCCTGGCGGGACAATCTGTCTCAGTCGGTCAGGCGGGCCAGCGCCTCGACGAAGCGGTCCACCTCTTCGGGGGTGTTGTAGAAGTGGGGGGAGACCCGCACGTGGCCAGGGCGGTGGTCCACGATGATCCCCTCTTCGGCCAGCGCGGCCACGGCCTCGGCGGGGCGAGGGTGCTGCACCATGACCAGCGCCGTACGCTGCCCGGGGTCGGGGGCGATCGTCAGCCCGAAGCCCGCGGCCCCGAGCCCGGAAACCAGCCGTTCCGTCAGGACCCGGTTCGTGGCCTCCACCCTCTGGATCCCCACCTCGTCGATGATCTCCTGGCCCCCCTGGGCCATGTGCACCGTGGCGAGCGCCGGGGTCCCCATTTCGAAGCGGCGCGCATCGGCGCGGAAGGAGAAGCCCTCGAGGTCGAAGGCGAACATGTCTTCGGCGGCGAACCACGAGGTGATGCGTGGGTGGAGCCCGGGAATGAGCCCCTCGCGCACGTAGAGATACGCGAGCCCCGGCCCCCCGAGGAGCCACTTGAGGGGCCCCGCCGTGTAGATGTCGACCC
>JBJHBX010000111.1:0-7842 GCA_050485725.1 Gemmatimonadales bacterium
GGCGTCCGCGTGATCCACTCCGGTGTCTGGGGCTTCGCCTCGAGCCCCATCGTGACCGAAGACGAGATCCGCCGCATTGCCCGGATGGCGGTCGAGGTGGCGCGCGCGAGCGCCATCGCCAAGCGCCGCGACGTGCAGCTGACCCCGGTCGACGCCTACCAGACCCACTGGAAGACCCCGCTCCGCATCGACCCCACCACGGTCAGCGCCTCCGACAAGGAGGCCTGGGCCCAGGCCATCGTGGACCGGGCCTCGGCGGTCCCCGGCGTGATCCGGGTCGCGGCGGCCGCGCGGGTGCAGTACGAGTGGCGCTACTTCGCCTCGACCGAGGGCTCCTACATCGAGCAGGAGCACTACACGGTGAGCCCCACCCTCAGCGTCACCGCGCGTGTGGGCGACGAGACCCGCACACGGAACTTCCCCGCCGAGGCGCTCATGGGCGGCTGGGAGGTCGCGACCGAGTCCACCCTCCTGCCGAACGCCGAGAAGGCGGCGGTGGACGCCGTCGAGATGTGCACCGCGCGTCCGCTGGGCGCACCGGGCTTCAAGGACCTGATCCTTTCACCCTCGCACGCCATGCTGACGATCCACGAGATCATCGGCCACGCCACCGAGCTCGATCGCATCGTGGGCATGGAGGCGAACTACGCCGGCACGAGCTTCATCACGCTTGAGGACGTGGGGCGCCTCAGGTACGGCTCCGAGATCTTCAACGTGACCGCCGACCGGAACTCACGGGGGCTCGCCTCGGCGGGCTTCGACGACGACGGCGTCCCCACGCAGGAATGGCCCATCGTCCGCGACGGGATCCTCGTGGACCTCCAGACGAACCGCGAGACGGCGCACTACCTGAACCAGGACTTCAGCCGCGCCTGCACCTACGCGAGTTCCTGGAGGGACTACCCCTTCCTGCGCATGCCCAACGTGCACGTGGACCCGGGCCCCCCGGGCTCCCCCACCGTCGAGGAGATGATCGCGGACGTCCGCGACGGCGTCATGATCGATGGCCGCGGCAGCTATTCCATCGACCAGCAGCGCTACAACGGGCAGTTCGGCGGTCACATCTTCTGGGAGATCAAGGACGGCCAGATCACCCGCCAGGTCACCGACGTGACCTACCAGGCCATCACCACCGATTTCTGGGCAAACCTCGACGCGGTCTCGGGGCCGGACCAGTACGAGATGCACGGCACCGGGGGAGATGCGAAGGGGCAGCCCACGCAGACCCAGAGCCTTTCGCACGGGTCCCCGTGGCTACTCGTGCGGAACATCATGGTGGGCGGGGCCTTCGTCTGACCCGGCCCGGCGCCGGGGTCGTTCCCCGTGCGCCGGGCCGCACCGCCCCTCCTCCAGGCTGGACGCGCGGCCGCGCCTGTGTGCCACTCGACGTCGTTGATGTCGCCGTTGGCAGCCAGGCGCGCCATACCGTCGTGCGGTTGCCAACGGCTGCCGAGCGCCGGCCCCGTTGGCAGGAACGCGCGGATTGGTGACGCCATTCTGCCAGCTGCACTCCCGGTGCGCACGGTTGGCAGAACCGCGAGGCCCCGACCCGGCCGCGCGGCCCCGTCTGCCCCCACCGCCGGGTCAGGTCATCGCGTAGACGACGATGTTCACGGCGAAACGGGTGTTGTCATCGCTTCGGAAGCGCTTGTTCCGCCAGTCGTAGTCCCACTCGCAGCCGTAGTCCTTGTTCGAGTACAGGACGCCGATCCGCCCCCGGCGCTCGACGGCACGGAGGTACTCGTGGACCATGTTGTCGCCCCAGCCGTTCAGCTCGTGGCTGGTCTGCGGCGGCCCGCTCGAGAAGTCGAAGAAGCTCGTGTAGAGCGGGTGCGCGTTGGGGATCTTCGGCATCGGGTCGCCGCCCGGCTCGGTCGGGGGGAAGATCCTGGCCATTTCGGCCTCGAACGACACGGCGTAGAGCCCCTCGACGTCGTGGTTGCAGTCGTCGGAGAAGAGGAACCCGCCGCTCTCGACGTACCGCCGGATCCCCTCGCGCTCGGCCCCGGAGAAGCGAACCAGGGTGTGCCCCGTCATGAAGACGAAGGGGAAAGCCTGGAGCTCGGCCGAGTCGGCGGTGATCACGATCTCGTGCGGGTACACCGGAATGTTCGTGTACTGGAGCACCGCGTCGAGAACATTCGCGGCCACCTTCGGATTGTACTCCCAGTCGCCCGAGTCGTAGCGGAGGCGCGCGAAGACGAACTCACCCGAGGCGCCCGGTCGCGCCGCCGGGTCCAGCCCGCCGAGAGCGTACTGCAACGTGGACATGGCGGCGGCCGGGTGGGCACCGGCCACAGCCCCGGCGGCGACACCCGCTGCGGCCAGACCGGCCCGCCGCAGGAAGGCGCGCCGATCGAGGGGTGGCTGATTCGTTGGCTCCATGGCCCCACGGTAGCCCGGGCGGTAGACTGCTGCAACCCATGACGCGGCATCCCCCACCTACCCGCCGAGATCCATGCGAACGAAGTGCTGGCGTCCCCTCCCCGCTCGCCTGCGTACGCGCTTCCCGGCCCTCGTCCGGGGGATGCCGACAGTGCTGACGCTCGTGGTGCTCCTCGCGGGATGCGATGGGGCTGGACCCGACGACGCCGCGACGCGCGACGCCACGACGCCGCCCGACGCGACCGCAGCATCCGACGCCGCCCCGACCCCCGACGCCACCGGCACGCACGACGCCGCCCCGACCCCCGACGCCAGCCCGGATCTCGGGCCCCTTCGCGCAGCCTTCCAGGAGGCCGGGGTGACCGGCGCCATGCTCGTGCGGCGCCTGTCCGACCGACGCGAGTGGATGCATGACGCCGCGCGGGTCGACCAGCGGTTCCTTCCCGCATCGACGTTCAAGCTCGTGAACGCCGCCATCGCCCTCGAGACGGGCGCCGTCTCCGACCCCGCAGAGGTCTTCCCCTGGGACGGCGTCGAACGGGAGTTCGGTGCATGGAACGCGGACCACACGCTCGCCACCGGGATGGCGGCCTCGGTCGTTCCCGTCTACCAGGCGGTGGCGCGCCGCATCGGCGAGCCGCGCATGTCGGAGTGGCTCGAGAGGCTCGGGTATGGAAACGCCCGGACCGCCGGGGGCATCGACCGCTTCTGGCTCGACGGTGCGCTGGCCGTGAGCGCCCGCGAGCAGGTGGACTTTCTGGAGCGCTGGGTGCGCCGGGATCTCCCTCTCGCGCCCTCCACGTTCGAACGGGTCGATGCGATGCTGGTGCAGTCCTCCCCTCCGGGGTCCGTTCTCCGCGCCAAGACCGGTTGGGCCTTCGAGGCCGAACTCGGGTGGTGGGTGGGGTGGGTCGAGCGCGATGGCGAAGGGTGGATCTTCGCCCTCAACATGGACATGCCCGACATCTCCGACGCCCCTCGCCGCATCGAGGTGGGAACGGAGGCGCTCCGGAGGGTGGGTGCGCTTCCCCCGGACTGAGCCCCCGCACGGAGCCTCCCGAACCGAATCTCCCCCCGGATCGCCGGCCACGCCTTCCGGCATCCCGGGCGTTTCCATCGTCCCCTTCCTGACCCTCGAACCGGAGCCCCACATGACGGAGTTTCCCACCGACCAGGTCGTTCCCGTCTCCCGCCTCTTCGCCGACCTCGACCAGGAGTTCGCCGCCACCCGTCGTCTCCTGGAGAACCACCCCGATGGCCACGACGACTGGCGCCCCCACGAGAAGTCCATGACCCTGGCCGCCCTCGCGGCGCACGTCGCCTCGCTCCCGCGGCTCGCCCACCTGATGGCCACCGAGCCCGAATGGAACGCGGAGACCCGCCCCTACGTGCCGCCAAGCGCCAGGACGCGCGACGAGCTCCTGGCGCTCTTCGACGAGACATCCGCCGCCGCGAAGGAGGCGATCACCGGGCTCGGGGCGACGGCGCTGGCCGAGCCGTGGCGCATGCGAAACGGAGACATCGTGTACTTCGAAGGGACCCGTGGGGCGCTCCTCCGCCGCTTCCTCGTGAGCCACACGGCGCACCACCGCGGGCAGCTCACGGTCTACTACCGGCTGCTCGGCGCCCGCGTGCCGGGACTGTACGGGCCGAGCGCCGACGAAATGGGCGGCGGCTGACCCCGGGAAACCGGACAGCGCCGTTCGGCGTACTTGCATGGGATGGCGGCAGCCCCGCACCTTGAGAGAGGCTCGTTTCCCGGGGACACCATGCAAACCATCCCGACCTTCCGCGCAGCGTGCCACGCGCCCTCGTTCGCAAGGATGACGGCGCCGGTCCTCCTCGTGCTGGCGCTTGCCGCGCCCGCGATCCTCGCCGCGCAGGCCGCTCCGGCACCCACCCGCGCCACCCAGGCCACCCCGGCGCCCATCCAGCTCCGCGGAGTCGTTGCGGAGCAGGGGGTGAACGTGGCCGTTCCCGACGCCGCGGTGACGCTCTTCATGCAGGACGGCCCACGCGGAGAGCCGGAGCCGGTGGCCTCGTCGGTGTCAGACGAGACGGGAAGATTCGCCTTCACCCTTCCCGGCCCCGGGATCTACCGGGTCTCGGCCGACTACGGTGGGCTGACGAGCCCGCTTTCCGCTCCCATCGAGGTCTCGGAAGCGGGAGGGGACCCGGACGACGTGGTGCTCTTCGTCCCCTCGCGGCTCCTGATGCTCGCCGCCTCCTGTGACCTGGACGAGCAACCCGGCGCCGTCGTCGTGGGCATGGTCCTCGACCGGTTTTCGGGCGTGCCGCTTCCCGGGGCACGGCTCGAGGCGCGCTGGACCGATCCGGCCCTCGGCCAGCGGGAGCAGCTCACCGAGTCCGACGGGTCCGGGCGGTTCCGCGTCTGCGGGGTGGCCGCACCGGTCCGCCTCCAGCTCCGGGCAGCCATGCTGGGTCGGAGCGGGGGGTGGGACGCCATCGACATTCCCCGGAACGCCGTGGTCTTCCACGACATGGTCTTTTCCCTGGCCGAGACGGTCACCGAAGACGAAGCCGAGGTCGAGTTCAGCGCCATGGCCCGCTCGCTGGGCGACCTGACCGGCGTCCTCCTCGACCGGGTGTCGGGCGAGCCCGTGGCGAGCGCGCTGCTCCGCATCCGCGACACCAGCTTCCAGGCCGTGACCGGGCCCGACGGTCGATTCGCATTCATGGACCTACTTCCCGGAAGCTACGTGCTCGAGGTCCGACACCTGGGGTTCGCACTCCCGGCAAGCCGGATCGAGGTGCCCGAGGGGAAGGACGTTCGCGTGACCCTCCGGGCATCGTCGCAGGCGGTCGAGCTCGAGGGGATCGAGGTCGTCGCGCGGGCCGCGGCCGAGCAGATCATCCGCACCTCGCCCTTCAGCCGGTACGTCGTCTCCGGAAGCGACCTGGCCCTCGAGGAGCAGCGCGGTGCGCGGGTGACCGACGTGCTGAACGCGCGCATGACCGGCCTTCGGGTGCGCGAGCACACGAGCCAGGGCGGCCCGGCGCTCTGCATCGAGTCCGTTCGGAGGCTCCAGCGCGTCCAGGAGCTCGACAGCATTCCCGATGCGCTGAACTCGACGCGGGACTTCGGGGGCGCCCGGTGCGCCATGGTGCAGGTGATTCTCGACGGAACGCGCCTCGGCGACGGCGACGGGGTGCAGGCCTCCCACTACCTCCGTGCGATGCTCGTGGCCGAGGTCGAGAGCCTCGAGTACCTGCCCCCCACGCATGGCACGCTGATGTACGGCATGGGGGGGAACGTGTCGAACGGCGTTCTCGTGATCTACACCCGCGGCAAGGGACCCTACCGATCGGCATCGCGGGACCGGATGCCGACCGGAGAGGATCGATAGCGGGAGGGGTGCGCCCGCCACTGGCGCCACGTCCGGCTCCGGGCCACTTTCGGGCCCTCTGACCCGACCGCCATCCGGAGCCTCCCCCCCATGGTCCAATCCCGCACGCTCCTCGCGGCACTCGTCCTGGTCCTTCCCGTGGCCGGGTCGGTGCCGGGGGCCGCATCCCTTCCGCCTGCCGGCCCCGCGGCCGTCGTCCAGGAGGCCGCGCTTCCCGGCTTCTCCGACGCGGCCCTCGGCCTCCACGCCCCCTGCGAGGCGCGCCTCCTCGAGCTGCCGAGGAGCGATCGCTGGCGGGAGCACCTGCGGACGATCACCTCGGAGCCGCATCCCACGGGGTCCGAGGCCAACCGCCGGGTCGCCCGCTATCTCCACGAAACCATGGCCGCGGCGGGGCTCGAGGTCCGGGACTGGGCCTACGACGTGTACCTGCCGCAGCTCGAAGGGCTCGTGAACCACGTCGAGATCGTGACGCCCGAGCGGCGGGTCCTGCCAAACCGGGAGGAGGTGCTCGAGGAGGACCCCTACACGGCGCATCCTGACCTCCTGCCGGGGTGGAACGCCTTCTCCGGCTCCGGCGATGTCACCGCCCAGGTGGTCTACGCCAACTTCGGCCGGAAGGAGGACTTCGACGAGCTCGAGGCGATGGGCGTGGACGTGGCCGGGAAGATCGTGCTCGCCCGCTACGGCGGGAACTTCCGCGGCTTCAAGGTCAAGTTCGCCGAGGAACGGGGCGCGGTGGGCGTCGTGATGTTCAACGACCCGGGCTTCGGAGGGGAGCCGGGCTACCCGGAAGGCCGCCAGATGAACGCCTCGACGATCCAGCGGGGCTCGGTCCTGACCCTCGACTGGACCGGCGACCCCCTGACCCCCTTCGAACCGGCCCTTCCCCTCGATCATCCCGACACGCCCGAGCGCCTGGACCCGTCGGAAGTGGGGCTCCACACGATCCCCGTGCTCCCCATCGGCTACGGGGCGGCGGGCGACCTGCTCGCGCTGATGACCGGCGAGCCGGCGCCCGCGGCCTGGCAGGGCGGGTTCGAGACGCCGCACCGGCTCACGGGGGGCGATGCCCTGACGGTGCGGGTCCACGTGGAACAGCGGCTTGATTTCACCCGGGCCGTGAACGTGATCGGGACCCTGGTGGGCTCCGAGTTCCCCGACGAGTGGATCATTCTCGGCTCGCACTACGACCCGTGGGGCTTCGGCGCGCACGACCCGAACGGGGGCACCGCGACGCTCCTCGAGCTGGCACAGGTACTGGGAACGCTCGCCGATGAGGGCTGCCGCCCCCGGCGCTCGATCCTGATCGCCCACTGGGATGCGGAGGAGTACGGCATCATCGGCTCGGCCGAGTGGGTCGAGCACCTGCACGACGAACTCCAGGCGAAGGCCGTGGCCTACATCAACGCCGACGCCGCCGTCTCCGGCCCCAACTTCTCGTCGGCGGCCGCCCCGTCGCTCAAGGGCCCGATTGCCGGGGCCGCCGCGCGGGTACCCTACCCGGGAACCGACGGAAGCGTCCTCGACCGCTGGCTCGCCGCGACCGGCCGCACCGCCGACGACCCGGCCTTCGGGAACCTGGGGGGCGGCTCCGATCACGTGGGCTTCTACACCCACGTCGGGATCCCGTCGGCGGGGGTTTCCCTTGGCGGATCGAATGGCATCTACCACTCGAACTACGACACCTTCCGCTTCTTCGAGCGATTCAGCGACCCCGACTTCACCTGGGGGCCGACGCTGGCCCGGGTCGACGGGGTCCTGGCGCTGAGACTCGCGAACGCCGACCTCCTCCCCCTCGACCTTCCGGCCTACGCCCGCGACGTCGTCCGGCATGCCGGGACCCTCGAAGCCATGGCGGCGGACCGGGGGCTCGCCGGCACCTCGGAGCCGATCCGCTTCGACCGCCTGCGCGGGGCCGCCGCCCGCGCCGCCGAGGCGGCGGCACGGTGGGAAGAGGGACGTGACCGGTTCGTGCGCGCCGGCCGACCCGACGCGGCCCATGTCGCCCGGGTGAACGGGCTCCTCATCCGCATCGAACAGGCGTTCCTGTACCCCGAGGGGCTCCAGGGGGGTGCCTGGTACCGGT
>JBJHBX010000112.1:0-7835 GCA_050485725.1 Gemmatimonadales bacterium
CCGTCGTCGTCCTCGCGGAGGATCTCGGTGATCCCGCCTACCGCGTGGGCCAGGACCAGGTAGGCGTCGAAGTCGCCGGACCGGGCATCGATGGCGTAGCGGGTGTCGGCCTGGCCCTCGAAGCGGTAAGCCCGGAAGCGTCCCCAGTTCAGCGACTCGGGCGACTCGGGGCCGAGCGCACCCTCGACGGTGGAGTTGACCTGGATCGTGGGAAGCGCGTCGACCCCCTGGGCGTGGAGCACCGGGGCGCCCGCCCACGGGGCGATGGGGGCGGCACCGGCGAGGGCGAAGAAGGCGAGGAGGGCGGCGGAGGCGGCGGGTGCGGCGGGGGCCGCGGGGCGCGGGCGATGCATGGAGGATCCTCCCTGGGAAGGAGGGGAAGGGGAGCCCGCCTCGACCGGCCGGGAGAAGCCCGGAGGCGAAGGGGAGGGGGGGACGTCGCGGCCGGGGAGGCCGCACCGCTTGCCACGCCGCACATGATACCTGCGGCGGAGCGATTTCGCATCGGACTCGTACACGGGGCGGTTCCGGGGTCGTCGCCCCGGCGGCGGGTCCCTAGGCCTTGCGCCGGGGCGGCGCCCGCCGCAAATTGGTAAGATGATACTTACCAATAGCTCCAGCGCGGCCATGGACGCCGTCTTCCAGGCCCTGGCCCACCCGGTGCGCCGCGGCATCCTCGACGCCCTGAGGGAAGGGGATCGCACGGTGGGCGAGCTGGCCCGCCCGTTCCCGCTCTCTCGCCCGGCGATTTCGCAGCACCTGGACGTTCTCGAGGCGGCCGGCCTCGTTCGCCGGATCCCCTCCGGCCGACAGAACCGGTGCCGCCTGGTAGGCGCTCCCATGGCCGGGGCGGCCGACTGGCTCGAGGGCTACGCGCGCTACTGGACCCGGGCCTTCGATCGACTGGAGCGCCACTTCGTCGAATCCCGCCCCGAGGAGGATCCCGAGCCATGAACCGGACTGCAATGGAACCGGTGCTCCGCATTGAACGCACCTTCAGCGCCCCGCGCGATCGGGTTTACGCCGCCTGGACCCAGGGAGCGCTCCTCGGGCAGTGGTCCTGCCCGGAGGAACTCACGATCGGCGAGGCCTGGAACGAACCCCGCGTCGGTGGGCGGTACCTGATCGAGATGCTCGATCCGGACTCCGAGGCCCGGTACGTGGCGGTGGGGCGGTACCTGGAGCTCGCGCCCCCCGAGCGGATCGTCATGACGCACGGCTGGCTCGAACCCGGCGAGGCGCCGGAAGCGGTCGATGCCCGGTCCACCCGCGTCACCGTCGAGCTCTTCGACGACGGGCCCCGCACCCGCATGGTCTTCACGCAGCGGGGCTTCCGGACCGATGCGGACCGCGACTCGCACGAGGGCGGCTGGACGAGCGCCTTCCGGCTGCTCGACGCGCTCCTGGCCCGCGACGGGTCCGCCGACGCGCAGGGGATCCCGCGGCGGATCCCCTGACGCCTGGGGGACTCCACGGCAGACCCCCCCGCGTGCGCCCGCCCCGGTGGCGGGAGGCCCCCGGACCACGATTCCCCTTGCGCCCACCTCCGTCGCATCCTAATGTACAACCATATGGTTGTATTTAACGCCCTCTCGGACCCCGGCCTCGACCGCCTCTTCCGCGCCCTTGCCGATGGCACGCGGAGGGACATCGTGGCGCGCGTGATGAACGGGGAAGACGCCTCGGTCTCGGACCTCGCCGCGCGCTACGACATGTCCTTCGCCGCCGTGCAGAAGCACGTGCAGGTGCTGGAGGATGCGGGGCTCGTGACGAAGCACCGGCGGGGCCGCGCCCGGATCGTGCGCGGAAACCCGGCGCGCCTGGCCCGGGCACGCGAGGTCCTGGCCCGGCTCGAGGCGCTCTGGAGGGCAAGATTCGAACAGCTCGACGCCGTGCTCGCCGATCCCGGCGAGGCGCCCGAGTCCGAACCCGGAGCCTGATCCATGCCGATCACCCGCACCACTTCCGACGCCGACGCACTCACCCTGACCGTCGTGGGCGAGTACGAGGTGCCCGTCGACCGCCTCTGGCACGTCTTCGTCGACCCACGGCAGCTCGAGCGCTTCTGGGGGCCCGTGGAGTGGCCCGCCACCTTCACGCGGCACGACATGACGGTGGGGGGAGAGTCGCGCTACTACATGACGGGGCCCGACGGCACGATCGCGGCAGGGTGGTTCCGCTTCGTGGCCATTGAACCGGGTCGACGGATCGAGCTCGAGGACGGCTTCGCACTGGACGACGGCGCCCCGAACCCCGACATGCCCACCATGCGCATGGTCTTCAACTTCGAGGCGACGCCGACGGGGTCGCGCTTCACGGGGGTGACGCACTTCGAGAGCGTCGAGGACATGGAAAAGGTGCTGGAGCTGGGAATGGAGGAGGGGATGCGCTCCGCGATGGGGCAGCTCGATGCGGTGGTGGCCGATCTCGCGTCCTTCTCGGCGGAACTTCCCACCCACGCGCAGCTCATGGGTGACACCCAGGTGCGGATCAGCCGCGTGATCCGCGGATCCGTGGATGCGGTGTGGGAGGCGCACCACGACCCCGATCTGATCCGGCGCTGGCTCACGGGCCCCGACGGCTGGACCATGCCGGTGTGCGAGGTCGCGATCCGGGTCGGGGACTCGTACCGCTACGAGTGGGAGGCGGCGGACGGCTCGGGGCGCTTCGGCATGGAGGGCGAGCTGCTCGAGGTGGATCCTCCGCATCGGGAAGTGACCACCGAGCGCATGATCGGGGTGGAGGGCCCCGCGAACCGGAACGAGATGACCCTGACGGCCGTGGAGGGCGGGACGCTCCTGACCTTCGTGATCACCTACCCGAACGCAGAGGTGCGCCAGACGATCCTCGGAACCGGCATGACCGACGGCATGGAGGCAAGCTACCGCCGGCTCGAGGAGGACGTTCTCGGAGCACATGCTTAGGCATTGACCTAAGTGTTGGCCATGGGTATCGTGGATGCCATGATCGTCGCCCTTCCTCCCCGTGCCCGCCCCCGCCCGGCGCCCGATGCGGAGGCCATGGACCAGGTCTTCCGCGCGCTGTCCCATCCGGTCCGCCGGGCCGTGGTGCAGCGGCTCGCGCAGGGCCCCGAGGCCACGAGCGCGCTGGCCGGGCCCTTCGACATGGCGCTCCCCTCCTTCGTTCAGCACATGGGGATCCTGGCCGACGCCGGGCTCGTCGAGAGCCGGAAGGAGGGGCGGGTCCGCTACTGGCGACTCAACCCGGGGCGCCTGCGCGATGCGGAGGGGTGGATGACGCAGCAGCGGCGGCTCTGGGAGCGCCGGCTGGACCAGCTCGACCGCTACCTCCTTCACCTCGAGGACCAGGAGACCGACCGATGACCGAAGCCGCAAGCGGGGCCGCCCGCGACGCCCACGACGAAGCGCTGGACCTCGTGCTGGAGCGGGTGGTGGAGGTCCCGGTGGAGCGGGTGTGGGCCGCCTGGACGACCCCCGAGCACCTGGTGCGGTGGTTCGCGCCTGCGCCCTGGAGCGTGGCGTCGTGCGAGATCGACCTGCGCCCCGGCGGCGTGTTTCGCACGGTGATGCGCTCGCCCGAGGGCGAGGAGTTCCCCGGAGACGGATGCATTCTCGAGGTCGAGGAGGCGCGGCGCCTTGTGTTCACCGATGCGCTTCTGCCCGGCTACCGGCCGGCCCCGTCGTCGTTCTTCACCGCGGTGGTGACGATGACGCCCACCGGCCCCGAGGGGCGCTACACCCGGTACGTGGCCCGGGCCCTCCACGCTGATCCGGAGGCGCGCAAGCGTCACGAGGAAATGGGCTTCCACACGGGGTGGGGCGCGGCGCTCGACCAGCTGGTGGCGCTGGTCCGGACGTGGTGACGGGGGGCGTGAAGGCCGCCCGGGCCCCCGGGACCGGCGGGGCGGGGGCGGAGATCTCGGCCCGCGGGCTGCTCCTGGCGGGTGCGGTGGCGGGGCCGCTCTACGTGGCGCTCGGCGCGGGGCAGGCGCTCCTGCGCGAGGGCTTCGACCCCCGCATCCACGCGCTGAGCCTGCTCGCGAACGGGCCCATGGGCTGGGTGCAGACGCTGAACTTCCTTCTTGCCGGTGCCCTCGTTGCGGCGGGAGCCCTGGGGATGCGGAGATTGCTGGCGGGATCCCGCGGGGGGCGCTGGGGCCCGATCCTGCTCGGGGTGTACGCGGTGGGGCTCGCAGGTGCCGGCATCTTCCCCGCCGATGCAGGGGCCGGCTTTCCGCCCGGAACACCGGACCCCGTGTCGATGAGTCGGACCGGGCTCCTGCACTTCGTGTTCGGCGCCCTCGGCTTCTACGCGCTGGCAGGGTGCATGGGGGTCGTCGCGTGGCGCTACCTGAAGGTGGGGCGGAAGGGCGCGGCCGGGCTCACGGTGCTCGCTTCAATCGTCTTCCTCGCCGGCTTCCTCTCGATGGCCTCGGGGCCGCCCTCACCGGGCACGATGCTCGCGTTCTACGGCGTCGTCTTCCTGACCTGGGTGTGGCTGACGGCGGTGATGGTCGAGCTGGCGCGGGCATCGGCGGGGGCACCGGCCCCTCAGCGCCGCTCGAAGTAGAGCAGCCCGCCGCTCGCGCTTCCGGCCAGGAGCTCCTCGACCCCGTTCCCGGTCAGGTCTCCGAAGGCGGGTGCACTGTAGGGATGAAGCGGCAGCCGGAAGTCCGTGTCCTCCTCGAAGACGGGCGCCCCGGCGGTGCCCCGGTTCCGGAAGAGGACGGCCCCGCCGCCCTCCTGCCCGACCAGGAGCTCCGGGAGCCCGTCGCCGTCGAGATCCACGAAGGCCGGGTGGCTGCGTCTCCCGACCCTGATGTCGAGCCACCGGTCGGATTCGAGTTCGAAGGCCGGTGCCTCCGGGGTGCCCACATTCCGGTAGAACGCGAGCTCCCCGTTCGATCGACCCACGACGAGGTCCGGGAGGCCGTTCCCCGTGAGGTCCACGACGGCCGGGGTGGCGTGGCTCCCGCGCGCGAGGGAGAAGGCCAGGTCGGAAACGGCCTCGAAGCGCGGCTCCCCCCGCGTTCCGGCGTTCCGGAAGAAGTGGACCTCGCCCCGGAAGTTGCCCACCACGAGCCCGGGCAGTTCGTCCCCGGACCACAGGTGCGCCACCGCAGGTGCGAGGTTGTGGCCGATGCCCAGGTCGAGCTTGTCGCGCATCCGGAAGCGCGGAGCCCCCGGCTCCCCGATGTTCTCGTACCAGTGGATGCGACCGGTGGTGGCCACGCCCGGCTCGGTCTTGCTTCCGACCAGGAGGTCGGGCAGGCCGCTCCCGTTCACGTCGCCCAGGGCCGGAACGCTCTCCTCCCCCACGTCGATCCCGGTCAGGAACCGCCGCGTGACGAGCTCCAGGTTCCCGGCGCCGTCGTTCCGGTAGTGGTGAAAGTTGTCCGCCGCCGTCTGGATCGGGTTGTAGGCCCCGCCGAGCACCCCGATGAAGAGGTCGGGGTGGCCCTGCCCATGGAGGTCCGCCAGCACGGGGGCGTTGAAGCCGCTGGTCACGATGGGCTCTCCGTCGGCCTGGACCAGCTCGGGAACGTTGTGGATCGTCGGCCGCTCCGCCGTGCCCCGGTTCTCCATGACCAGGAGGCCCGCCTCGAAGAAGTCGCCCCAGAAGAGGTCCTTGAGCCCGTTGCCGTTCGCATCCGCGAAGTACATGCTGTTGGCCCCGTGGAGCCCGGTGGGGCGTACGAGCGTTCCGATGATCTCGATCCCCTCGAACCGTTCGGCCACCCGGCGAAACCGTGGCAGGCCCCCGTCGGCCGCACGCCGCTCCATCGCTTCGTAGCGTGACACGGTCCCCTCCACGCGGCCGAGGAAGAGGTCCAGCAGGCCGTTCGCGTCGATGTCGTGGATGGCGGGAATGTTCTGCCGGTCGGCGAAGATCGGGCGCCCTTCCAGGTCCCGGAGGGAATCGGGAACGAGGACCATGCGGGGTTCCCGGGCCGTGCCCTCGTTCCGGAAGACGCGGATGTAGCTGAAGCGCTCTTCCGCGATCAGGTCGACGAGCCCGTTCCCCTCGAGGTCGACGAACCGGGCCCATTCGCCGATGTCGAGCTCCTGCCAGCGATCGGTGCGCCACCGGAACTCGGGCTCGGTGGCGGTACCCGTGTTCTCGAAGAACATGAGCTCGTGGCTTCGCTCCTGGACGAAGAGGTCCAGGTCCCCGTCTCCGTCGATGTCCACGAACTGGGGGCGCGGCGCCCGGAACCCACCGAGGAACGGGTGCTCGTAGGGCGCGCCCTCGGCATCGAGGACCTCGAAGGGGCGGACCGAGCGAACGAAGTCTCCGGGGGATGCGACCGCCGAGGCGGGTCCGCCGGACGGCTCTTCCCGGGGCCCGGGCGAGGCACAACCGGCCCCCGCGGCCAGGGGGAGTCCCGTGGCCAGGAGGAGGGCCAGGGCCGCCGGGCGGATCCTCATCGGGCGACGGCGATCCCGGTGGCGTTCTGGCCGACCTGGACAAGCCGAAGGAGCGCCCCCGTCGCGGCGTCGATGATCGCCACGTTCCCCGGGCCTCCGACCACACGGTCCCCGGGAGCATGATGCGCGTGATGCGCGGCGTCATGGGCGGAATCGCCGGCCATCATGGCCATGTCGTGGGGCTCGCGGACGTTCGTGCTGGAGATGAGCACGTAGCGCCCGTCGGCGGAGAGGGTCGCCCCGTGGGGCTGCCGGATCCCGGGGTCGTCGAGGACGCGGGTCACGGTTCTCCGCTTCACGTCGATCGAGGTGATCGTGTTCGCCGACTTGTTCCCGATCCAGACGGTGCCGCCGTCCAGGGTGAAGATGGGGTCGAAGGGCTGGGCCCCGACCTCGACGACCCCCAGGTGAGCCGGAACGAGCGGATCGCCGGAGAGGTCGAAGAAATGGACGGTGTGGCTGATCTCTCCCGAAATGGCGAGGGTCCGGCCATCGGGCGAGATCGCCCACTGCATCAGGGCATGGGGCGGCCCCTCGACATCGGTCACCACCGCCCGCTCCGTCTCGGGGTCCACCGCCGCGATCTGGTTCACCGCCAGGCTCGCCGTGTAGGCGATTCCGGTCCGGGTGTCGAGCACGAGGGCGTGGGGGCGCGGGAAGAAGACCTCGACCTCCTCGATCGCGAGGTCCGAGGGCCGGATGATCCCGATCCGGGGCGGAGGGTTGACCGCACTCATCGATCGCGCCACGAAGAGGCGGTCGCGCTCCGCATCGAGCGCGAGCATGCCGGGTGTCTCGAAGGGGGCGGTCCCGACCAGGCGGTGATCCCGATCGAGCTTTGCCACCACGCCCTCTCCGATCAGCGAGACGTACCAGTGCGCCCCGTCAGGCTCGATGGCGATATGGTGCGGACGCGCGTTCGCCGAGAAACCGAGCGCCTGGAGATCCACGGTGTGCACGACCTCCGACGTCTCGAGGTCGATGATCGACACCGACGCGTCGTCCTGGTTGCAGACGAAGAGGAGCCCGGCCGAGACCGCCCGGCCCCCGGGGTCGACCGCCGCAGGGAGAGGGGCGGTTCCGGGCGCCGGCGATACGGTGGCGGCCCCGGGGGCGGCCGCGGCCGCGGCGAGTCCCGCAGCCAGGAAGAGGGAACGCGTCGTTCCGGTGCGCGCCGGCATCAGTTCTCTTCGAACACCGGGGTCCGCACCCTCGGCCGGAGGAGGAAGGCGCCCTCCTGAAGCGAGGTCACGAGCACGAGTCCGCTCTCGAAGAAGGGGTAGGTGCTCCAGGCACCGCTGAACCCCGGCCCCTCGAGGAAGGGCGCAGTGCCGAAATGGCCCACCTCGACCGGATCCAGGGGGTCGGTGATGTCGAGGACCTGCAGGCCGTAGCGGTAGTTCGCCTGGAAGACGTGGTTTCCGA
>JBJHBX010000113.1:0-7833 GCA_050485725.1 Gemmatimonadales bacterium
GATCTCAACGGTTCAGGGGAGAGCATCCATTGAATTTCTGGTCCGGGCCCTGGGGCCCGAGTCCCCCGGGATAGGCTATGCCCCCCTGGAGAGCCGAACGAAGCAACGGGCCCCAGAGCCCCCGATAGAAGGATGGTTCCCGCTCTCGAGCGGAGAACAAATCGGCTGCGATAGACCCCGGAGTCTCGTCCCGCCAGGGGAGAGAGCCACCCTCGAGCCTTCCACCTCACTCCGCAAGCGACCGTCCCGGGCGGCGGAGAAAACGAACGCTGGCCGTCAAAACGAGATCGGACAGCGTGTAGGAGAGGTGCGTCTTGACGGCTTGCCCCATAGAAGGCCATTCAAAGGGCCTCTCAGGGTGGGAGGCAAGATTGGAAGAGGGATCTGGCCAAGCAAGCAGGCGGCGAGCGGGAAAGGTAGAGGCGAAAGGTAGAGGTAGGGGGACGGCCCGGAGCTGGGGTGAAAAGACCGAAGTGACCTGGCGAGGGCTGCGCCATGGGAAGTGGGGCCCGAGGGATGTTCGGATGGGCGGTGAAGGACGCCCCGGTGCGAGCACCGGACGGGCAGGGAGGAGGCGGGAACGCGCCTCAGAGCTCCCAGTCCTGGGGCGGCGACTGATCGAACTCGAATTCCGGGACAGGGTCTGGGACGGCGAGATCGAAGGGGGGGTCTGGTCGAGGTGGAGTTCGGCCTGGGGAGGGCCGCGAGCGGGGGACACGCGGGGAGGCCGATGGGGGAGGTCGAGATGGAGGAGGATGCGCTGTACGGTGGAGGGGAGGGTGATGAACGAGATGATGCGCATCTCACCGCCGCAGACGGGACACAGGAGCGGGAGCACCTCGTAGATGCGGGCGAGAAGCTGGGCCCAGAGCATGCGGCTGGGCATGGCGGCTCGATCGTGGGCGGGGCGGAGCTGCCACGGTGCCGCTTGGTTCCGGCTCGTGGGTGCGACGCGGAGGAGGCACGGGGTGGGCCGCCTGATCGGGTGAGGAAAGCGACTCCACGCCGACAGGAGGTTCGTCGGGCTCGGGTCGCCCCCTCGAGACCACGGTGGACCTCAGGCGCGCATTGGGAGCCAGGACCCCGTGGTAGCGGTGCCGGTGGATGCGAGGCGGCGGCACGAGGCGGGCCAGGCGGTCGAGCAGCTCAAGGGGCGTGAGGCGAAGCTCTTTGCGACCGTGCACATCGGGCTCGGGGAGCCGATACACCAGGCGAGCCTCCGGCGAGGTGAGCGCCTCGAGTCCGGCGGGGGCGTGAAGCCGCTCCAGGGCGAGAGGCCCCCGGGCACAGTAGCGGACAAGCCGCTCGAGACCCGCGCGGTTCTCAGCCTCGATCCGGACGGAGCCGTCCATCGAGCCGTCGAAGACACTGAGCATCTACGATGCGAAGCAGCCGCCGGTGCCGCGCCACGTGCGCATGCCCGCCGCCGTGGAAGGGTCCAGGAGCCCGCGTCGGGCGAACCAGCGCAGGACGCGAAGCTGCACCGTGCGCGCCAGGGCTTCCGCGTCTCGGGGCTCGAGGCCGGTGGCCTCGTGAAACCGGACTCCCCGCTCGACGTCGCCAGAGATCACGCCATCGAGGGCCAGCACGTGAAAGTGGTAGTGGGGGTTTAGAAGTCTCGCTGCTATTCGAGGACCGATGCATCCCGCCCTGCGGCGTTGCTCCTCCTCGCCGTAGCCCTGCTACGCCTCGTCGTCCCGCCTTGCAGGATCGCGCGCCTCGGTCCTCTCGGTCGCTACAGCACGTCGGCGACATCTCACTAGAACCACCATCCAGCACAACTGATAGATCGAGGAGAATCATTCACTCTGCAGGACATTCGATCTGGATCAAATGCGTACTACTTGTCCACGATCCATATTCCCACTGATAGTCCTCCACCTCCACGAGCACTCCCTCCCATGCTTGACTGGAGGCAAGCCACTGAAAATCCCCCACGTACGAAACAAATCCGCTCGTCCACTCCATAAACAGGCGGTCGTTGTCCTGCCGCCACACCTCGCGGAAGAAGCGGACCGGACCTGCTTCTCCCCAATGCAACCCGACGATCCTTCTGTAAGGCGACTCCGCTTCGACAGGCTCCCCGAAGATGTCGTGCCCCGGCTGGGAGCTGAACATGAGCTCCGAGGGAATGAAGCGGGATATTTCGGCGGGTTGATCGACGGGAGGCATTGCACCGTTTTGTGACGGAACCCACATGGCGTAGCTTGCCTCTAAGGCGAAGCATTGTTCCGCGACCGATGGAATGGAGGTGTTGGCACAAGCGCCCAGAAAGCAAGAGGCGATGGGCACGAGAACGCCCAAGTAGGCTGAGCTTCCTGGTCTACTGGAGTTAGCCATCAAAGTCCCCCCAAAACCGCCGTATGTAGCTGATTTTTTCGTCTGCAGGCCCAGGGCATCGATGTGACCAGGGCCTTGGCCACCCTCAGATGCTGGCAGGAGGTGATCGAGCTCATGAGCCAAGATAAACTGAAGAGTGCGCGGGTCATGTGGGCTACCACGATCGATTTCATTCTCTCCGAAGTAAATGCTGTGAATGGCCACCCTGTGGTTTCTGGCGACAGCAGCGGGATTTCCCGAAAAAGGTTCGAATCTTCTAATCCCGCCTTATTCACCAGACTTGAAGTAACGGGATAGAGGGGCACGAAAAAACCCATGGCGGATGTTGTTGGGCCGCAGTAGGTTGGAGGTGTCTAGCCATCCCTCCCACCACTGCCCCGCAAGACACGCCATGGGTGAAGTTCAAGGTACGCTGTTTCGTCTGGAATGCAACAAGTCGGTCGAGGTCGAGGCGAGGCCGGAGCGCCTGACGTCCGATGCGGGCGCGCTGTTGATGCGGGAGCTTTCGGATCGACTTGGACTGCCCGCGCTGATCCGGCGGCATCTGACGGACCCACGCGATCCGGCCCGGACGCGGCACCCGTTTCTGGAGCTTGTGCGGACCCGGGTCCTCGCGATGGCCCCGGGGTGGAGGGACCAGGATGATGTGTCGCTCCTCCGGGACGACCCGGCCTTTCGTCTGGCCGTCTCCCGGCGGCGGGGCGACAGCCCGCTCCGCGATTCCCGGGGCAACGCTCCGGAGGGCCTCTGCTCGCAGCCGACGCTCTCGAGGCTCATGAGTGCGCTCGGGACGGAAGTGAACCGAGCGGGGCTCGGGGTCGTTCTTCGGGCGCTGGTGGCACCGCTTCTGGGCTCGGACCGCAAGGAGATCACCCTCGACCTGGACTCGCTCCCCTACGAGGTCCATGGCCATCAGCCCGGAAGCGCCTGGAACGGCCACTACCGGACGCGCTGCTACCACCCTCTCGTGGCCAGCGTGCTCGGGCGCTTCTTCCTCGGGGCGCGTCTTCGCCCCGGCAACGTGCACACCGCAGACGGCGGACTCGACTTCGTGCTCCCCCTCCTGCGCTGGCTGAAGGCCTTCATCCCCCGCGTCTGGCTCCGGGCCGATGCCGGCTTCCCGGCTCCGAGCTTCCTCGACGCGCTCGAAGCCGAAGCGGTCCCTTACGTCTTCCGGCTCCGCTCGAATCGGACCCTGGACCAGCTCGCGGAGCCGCTGCTTCGTCGTCCACCGGGCCGACCGCCGGCCGAGGGCCGCACCTGGCTCCACGAGCTCCCCTACCGGGCCACCTCGTGGTCGCGGGCTCGCCGCGTGATCCTTGTCGTGGTCGAGCGTCCGGACGCCCAGCAGCATCTCTTCCTGGACCACTTCTTCCTCCTGACCAACGCCTCCGCCGAGGAAGAGAGCGCCGAGGCCCTGCTCCATCGGTACCGGCAGCGCGGCACCGCCGAGGCGGATTTCGGGGACTGCCACGCGGCCATCCCGCCCTCGCTCTCTTCCGCCCCTCGCCCGAAGCAGCATTACCGGCGGCACCCCGTCCACGGGGCGGCCGGGGACCACGACGCCTTCGCCACGAACGAAGCCGAGCTTCTCCTCTCCCTTCTCGCCGCCAACCTCATGGCCGCAGGTGCCGAGCTCCTCCACACCGAAGGCGAACGACGCATGAGCCGCGAGCGCTTCCGGATCCTCCTCCTCAAGACCGCCGCTCGCGTCCTCCTCGGCAACCGCCGCGTATCCGTCGTCATCGCGAGCGCCCGCGCCCACCTCTGGCAGACCTTCTGGAAGCGCCTCCAGGCCTGGCCCAACCCCCGCGGATCCCCACACCTCCAATCCCTGCCTTCGACAGACTGACCCCAAGGCCGGAAACTTCACCTCCCTCCTCACCCCCTCCGGGGGTAAGGGGGTCCGTATCCACCCGCCACCTCAAACCCCTCCGCCAGCCTCGTGCACCCCTCGACGGACCCTTCTCGAGAAAGTGGCCGGTCGTCATGAATAGGCCGGGGTGAAGCGAACCAGCGGTACTCGGGGCGAGCCGCTCCATGAAGACGAGCTCGGCTTCTACCACAAGACCAAAGGCGCGCTGACGGAATTCATCGAGTGGTACCATGAACGCCTGCGCATTCCCGTCGCCTACCGAACCCCGGCATCCGTGCACCGCGGCGACGGCCCGAGAATCCTCGAAGCGCGGTGCGCCCCGCTTGCCTCCGCTCGCCAACATTACGAGGAAGATGACCCGAACCTCTGGCAGCGAACCTCGTGCTGGCTCCGCGCGCGTTCGCTAGATTCAGCCGGTGGGAATGTTCCGACCAGTCCAGGAGGATCGATGGACACCGCAGTTCTCATCATCGACGACGAGCCGCAGATCCGGCGCGTTGTCCGAAACGCGCTGGCGTCTGACGCGCGCGTGCTCGAAGCGGCTACCGGGAAGGAAGGAATCGACCTGGCTGCATCCCGACGCCCGGCGCTGATCGTCCTCGACCTCGGGCTGCCGGACATCGCGGGGGCGAAGGTTTGCCGCGAGATTCGGGGGTGGTCCACCGCGCCGATCATCGTCTTGTCCGCGCGACACTCGGACGCCGAGAAGGTGGCGATGCTCGACGCCGGCGCCGACGACTATGTCACCAAGCCGTTCAGCACCGCGGAACTGCAGGCGCGTGTCCGCGCCCAACTCCGACGGGCCACGCTCGCAGCCGTCCCTACCGACTCCGGCGCGCTGGAAGTCGGCGACCTCGTGATCGACGTGGCGAAACGGAGCGTCGCCCGCAGCGGCGATCCGATCCACCTCACGCCGACCGAGTGGGACCTCCTCCGCGCCTTCGTCAAGCATGCGGGTCGCACGCTGACCCACCGGGAAATTTTCCGCGAGGTGTGGGGAAAGGCGGCCGGCGACGCGCAGTCGTACTTGCGCGTCCACATCGCCAACCTGCGGCGCAAGGTGGAGGAGGACCCCGTCCGTCCCGCGCTGATCATCACCGAGCCGGGGGTTGGGTACCGGCTTGAGGCGGATGTCTGACGCGGGTCCGCGGCATCCGTTCCTGGGGGTGTCCGGCCGGGTCGCGGCGGGGTGGCTGGCGGGAGTGGCGCTCACTACGCTGTTCCTCTGGGCGTTCCGGCCGGCGCTCGATACCTCGCACCTCGCGATGGCATACCTGCTGCTCGTGCTTGGCGGCAGCGCGCGCCACGGCGGCCGCCTCGGCCTGGCGCTCGCGGTTCTATGCTTCCTCTGCTTCAACTTCTTCCTCCTTCCGCCGTTCTACACCTTGGTCATCGCTGACCCGCTGGACTGGGTGGTGCTGGCCGCCTTTCTGGTGACAAGCTCGGTCGCGGCGCACCTGCTCGAGCGAGCGCGGCGGGAGGCGTCGGCAGCGAACCAGCGGGCGGAGGAGATTGACCGCCTCTCGATGCTGGGCGCGGAGTCGCTCAACGCGGGCCGTGCGGAGGAGGCCGTGCAGGCGATCGCTCGCGTGCTTCAGAGCACGCTCCGGGTCGCCGTGTGCGAGATTCACCTGTGGGAGAGCGACGCCAACCTCGCTCGCCTGATCGCGCGCGAAGTGTCGCGCTTGCCTGCGCCCGTCGGTGCCACTGACGGGCTCCTCGCCTACGTGGTCGAGCAGGGCGCGGCGGCGCTCGAACGCGCTGGCGGCACCAGCCACGTTTTCGGCGAGGCGCGCACCTCGGTGGGGGCGGTGCTCGCTGGGAGCGGCGAGGCCACGGTCGTGCTCCTTCCGCTCAAGGTGCGCGGGCGCGCTGTCGGCGTCCTCCGTCTGGCCGATCACCAGCCGATCTGCCTCGACCCCGCGCAGGTCCGCTTCGCGGAGACGCTCGCCTACTACGCAGCGCTCGGCGTCGAGCGGGTGCGGCTCGTCGCAGAGGAGGAACGCGCGGAAGCGTTGCGGCAGGCCGACCGCGTCAAGGACGCGCTGCTCGCCTCCGTCTCCCACGACCTCCGCACCCCGCTCACCACGATCAAGGCCCTGGCGCGGGAGATGTCGGAGGCCGGCGACGACCGCGCGCTCGCCATCGAGGAGGAGGCCGACAGGCTGAACCGTCTCGTCGCCGACCTCCTCGACATGTCAAGCCTGGATGCCGGCGCGCTCCCGGTCGTTCCGGAGATCGTCGCGGCCGAGGACCTGGTGGGCGCTGCGTTGCGGCGGGTGTCGGGGATGCCGGCGGCGAGGGAAATTACCGTCACCCTGCCCGGAAACGAGGTGATCGCCCTCGGGCGCTTCGACTTCAGCCATTCTCTCCGCGTGCTGGTAAACCTGCTGGAGAACGCCCTCAAGTACGGGCCGTCAGGAGAGCACGTGGATCTGTGCGTTCAGCAGGATGACGAGTGGCTCCGCTTCGTGGTGATGGACCGCGGCCCGGGCGTGCCACCCGAGGAGGCGGAGCGGATATTCCAGCCCTTCCATCGCGGCAGCGGGGCACAGCCGGACGCGCGCGGGACCGGGCTCGGCCTCGCCATCGCGCGCCGTCTCGCAGCGTCGCAGGGCGGATCTGTGACCTACCGCCCGCGGCCTGGCGGCGGGAGCGTCTTCACCTACCAGGTGCCTGCGGTGCGGCTTCATGAGGCCATCACGTCTTCATGACCGCTGACCCGGAAACCATGGCGCCGGCTGGGGCCCCAGCTGGAAACCCCTTGCGGCACAACCGCGTACCCCACGCCAGTCTGGATCGGCAAGCCCACCCATGACGCGCACGTCGCTCCGTTCGGCGGTGGAGAAGTACGCGCGGAACACCGACCGACGCCCCAGCCTGGCTGCTTGCCGACCCTGAAGAACATCATTCAGGGAAGTGGCAGCCGCGGTCGGGTCGGTGGTGAACACTTCAAGTACGACATCGGGCCGACGCGCGTGATTCGGCGTGCTCGATACCACGGTTGCGGGCAAGGGGGTATCCTATTAGCTGAACCACCCACTACATCTTGTGGTCTGGCTCTTCGCGGGTTGTGAGGTCGCCGTAGGTGGTCGGACCGGTCACGACGGCCTGTTCCAGGAGCCGGTAGAACAGGAGTCCTGGGTCCCGGGAGTTCCGGCGGTCGAAGCGAAACGTGAACTCGTTCAGGTACGCCTGGAGGTGCTCTTTGGCCATCACCCCTTGATGTGTTCCAAGCCACCATCGCTTGTAGAGCGACGCGACACGGTGCACGGCCGGCATGACCTCGCTGGCGTCCCAAGGGCTGCTGGACAGGTTCATGGCGCAGTGGGGGTACCCCCCGCTCCTCAAGGGCGCGATAGCTGTTCAGCCCGTCGGTGTGGACCGTGGCGCCCGGTTCAACGTTCCGCTCGACGAAGCCGATGAGCCTCTCCTTCGTGAAGTCGGGCACCCTCTCCATCCGGCGTCCCAGGAGTTTGGCGTAGGAGCCATCGGCTCGGGCGAGGGCAAGCTCGCCAAGGAGCCGGGAGAAGCGGTAGAAGCGGGTCGACAGACCCAGCCGACAGGCGCCATGGCCGAGGGCGCAGGCGAGGTAGCTCTTGCCCGTCCCGGTGGGG
>JBJHBX010000114.1:0-7822 GCA_050485725.1 Gemmatimonadales bacterium
TCCCCAGGACCTCCCGCACCGGATCGGTAAGCCGGATCTCCTTCGATCCGCGGGGCACGATCATTCCCCCGGACGAAAGAAGCGAGGCATCGTAGTCCTGCCAGGAGGAGCGACCCATCTCGAAGACCCGCTTCCGCTCGGCCCACGAGGCGGCGGGATCCGGGTCCGGATCGAGAAAGATGTCCCGGTGGTCGAAGGCGGCGAGGAGCCGGATCTGGCGGGAGAGAAGCATCCCGTTTCCGAAGACGTCGCCGGACATGTCGCCGATCCCGACGACGGTGAAGGGCTCGGACTGGATGTCCTTGCCCATCTCCAGGAAGTGACGCCTGACGCACTCCCATGCGCCCCCGGCGGTGATCCCGACCTCCTTGTGGTCGTAGCCGTTCGAGCCGCCCGAGGCGAAGGCGTCGCCGAGCCAGAAGTCGTACTCCGCGGCCACTCCGTTCGCTACGTCGGAGAACTTCGCGGTCCCCTTGTCGGCGGCGACGACGAGGTAGGGATCCGGGTCGTCCCAGCAGACGACGTCCTGTGGCGGGACGGTCTCGCCCCCCACCAGGTTGTCGGTCAGGTCGAGGAGCCCTCGGATCAGCGTCTTGTACTGCTCCCTCGCCTCGTCGGCCATCTCGTCTGCGGCGAGGGATCGAAGGGTCACGAAGCCGCCCTTCGAGCCCGCCGGCACGATGACGGCGTTCTTGACCATCTGCGTCTTCACGAGCCCCAGCACCTCGGTGCGGAAGTCGTCGGGACGGTCCGACCAGCGGATGCCCCCCCTTGCCACCTTCGCGCCCCGCAGGTGGATCCCCTCCATGCGGGCCGACCGCACCCAGACCTCGTAGCGGAGGCGGCTCCGCTCCCCGCCCTCCACGCGCCCTGCATCGAACTTGAGCGAGATGTAGGGCACGCCGCCCGACCTGACCGAGGCGCTGATCCCCCCGGTCCGGTAGAAGTTCGTGCGGAGCGTGGCCTGGATCAGCGCCTGGACCTTCCGGAGCGCCCGGTCTTCCGACAGGACCGTGACATCGCGAAGCGCTTCGAGGAACCGCGCGAGGACGCGGGCCTCGTTCCGCTTGCGCTCCTCGGGGTCCTCCGCCGCGTCAGGGTCGAAGCGGGCCCGGAAGAGCTCCATCAGGAGGGCGGCGATCGCCGGATGCCGCTCGAGCGCCACCGGAAGGGTCAGGCGGGAGGGGACCGCCCCCGCCTGGAACGCGAACGATCCGTAGGTCCTGAGCACGTCGACCTCGCGCCAGCGAAGCCCGGCGGACAGCACGAGGGCGTTCAGCGAGCTGCTGGTGGCATCGCCGGCCCGGACCGCGAGGATTGCCTCCGAGAGGGCCTGCTCCACTTCGCCGGGGGGGATCGGGGTGTGATCGGGTCGCTGAACCAGGAACGGATAGATGAAGGCGTCCCCCTCCCCGTCGCCGTTCCTCAGGTCGAACGACGTCACCGAGATGACCCTGAGCCCGCAGTTCTCGAGGATCGGCATGAACTCCGACAGCACGAGTCGCGCTCCTCGAAGCAGAAGCCTGAGCTCGGTGACCTCCTCTCCTTCGGCCACGCCGGGAGCGGCATCAGGGTTCCGGAAGAGGATCGCGACCTCGCGCCCCTCGGCCTTCATCGCATCGAGTTCCACGACGTCCCGGACCGCCGCCCCGGGGCTCGTGGTCGCCTGGTACTCGGGGGAGAGGCGGTCCCCGAGCGCCTGCACGATGCGGCGCGCCTCCTCGGGGCCCCGCGCCGACTCGAGTGCCTCGATGAACCGGTCCCGCCAGCCCCGAGTCAGCGCACGGACCATGCTCTCCAGCTCCGCTGCCGACACCGCGTCCAGCCTCTCCTGCGTCGCCGCGATGTAGAAGTGCAGGCGCGCCTGGTCGCCCTCTCCGAGTGCCAGGTGGTAGTTCAGCACCTCGCCTTCGAAGGCGCCGACGAGTGCCTCCTCGATCCGTTTCCGGACCTCTCCCGAGAAGCGCTCCTTGGCGAGGATCACCATGACCGAGACGCCGCGCTGCAGGGGGTCCCGCCGCAGGCTGACCCGGACCTCGTCGGAGTCGAAGGTGGTCAGGACGGTCCGGACGTCCGCGCCGATCTCTTCGGTCGAGGTGACGAACAGCTCCTCCTTGGGGAGGGTGTTGAAGATCGTGTGGATCTCCTTGTAGTCGTGCGAACCCTCGGCGACGCCCGAGTCCTCGAGGATCCGGTCCAGCTTCTTCCGGAGGATGGGGATCCGGTCCGCCTTCTCCGAGTAGGCGCGCGAAGTGAAGAGGCCGATGAAGCGTCGTTCCCCCACCACCTTTCCGGTCTCGTCGAGGCGCTTGATGCCGATGTAGTCCATCCGGGCACGCCGGTGGACGGTGGAGGTGGCGTTCGTCTTCGAGATGATGAGGATGGGACCCCCCTCGACGAGTGCCTGCTGGCTCTCCGGAAGGTCACGTACCGCAACCGGCGAGGAGAACCCCGACGCCTCCTCGTCGCGGAGGAGCCCCAGCCCCGACCCCGCCTCCACCGCGATGGCGGGTTCACCCCCGCGTTCGATGACCTCGTAGCCCCGATACCCGAGAAAGACGAAGCCCCCGTCCCGCAGCCACTCGAGGAAGGCCTGGATCTCGACCACTTCGTCGCGCCGATCGGGGAGCCGTTCCGCGGAACCCTGCAGTCCCTCGATGGTCCGGTCCAGGGCCTGCCGCATGGCGTCGAAGTCGTCCGTGACGCGGACGACGTCCTCGAGCCGGCGGACCAGTTCGTCGCGCATCGCGGGGAGCCGCTCCGGGTCCTGGATCCGGGTGACCTCGCAGTAGACGAGCGACTCCCGGGTGCCTCCCTCGCGCGACGGTCGGAGGGCCTCGATGGTGCCTTCCGCGTCGCGAACGACCTGGAGAACCGGGTAGATGTAGGCCTCGATGGAGACGCCTTCGGCGTGGAGGAACTCCCGGATGGAGTCCACGATGAAGGGGCGCTCGGAGAGATTCGTCCGGATCACCGTGACCGGTGCGAACCATCCCTCGGTGTCCACGTCGGGGTTCGTGACCTCGACGTCGGCGCGGTCCGGGCGGGCACGCTCGAGGAACCGGAAGTTCTCGAGGACCATGCGCGCGAGCGCCGGGGCGCCGCGCTCACCGAGGAATCCCGGAGGGGCCTTCGAGAAGAAGAGTTCCGCGAAGCGCGTGACCAGGGCGACCTGGTCAGCTTCGACGAGACGCTCGAGTTCGCGGAAGACGGCGTTCAGTTCGGCGGCCTCGAGGCGGAGCTTCTCCACCGCGGCTTCCGTCGTATCGCTCATGGGCTTGGACCGGATGGGCTTGGACCGGGGCGAGGTCGGGTGCGCGCCCGCGCGCGCGCGCGCGAGCCGTCCGGAAGGGGGATCGCGGCCACGGAGAACGCACGCAGGGGGGAAATGAAAGGGGCCCGGAGGCGGGGGAAGAGTCGGTGATGGGTGCTATCGTACCATGGGCCCGCAGCCGAGTAAAGGGCAGGGCGACGTATCCTCGGAGCCTTTCCACGCCGTTCGACACCTTCCAAGTTGCCCCATGCGATTCCTGCACCTGGCCGACGTCCACCTCGACACCCTCTTCGCCGGACGAGGCGAACACCTCCGCAGCCGGCTGCGGCACGCCTCGAGGGAGGCCTTCGTCGCGGCCCTCGGGCTGGCTCGCCGCGAAGAGGTCGACGCGGTACTCATGGCCGGAGACCTCTTCGACGGAACGCGGCTGTCGCTGGCCAGCGAGCAGTTCCTCCTGGCGGCCCTGCGCGAGCTCAGCGAAGCCGGCATCCCGTTCCTCTACGCGACCGGGAACCATGACCCTTCCGGGGCCCTCGGCGCGGCCGGGTCGGCCACGGGGCGGCTGGCCTGGCCCGACGGGGTCGTCCTCTTCGGCAGCGCGACACCGCGAACCGTCGAGGTCTTCCGCGGGGACATCCTTGTCGGTACGGTGACCGGCGCCGGTCACGAGGGGCCTCGCGAGGGGCGGGATCTCTCCCGCGCCTTCCGGCCCCCCGCCGACCGGAAGGTGCCCGCGGTGGCGCTCCTCCATACCCAGGTCGGCGGCTCCCGGGGAGACGCACAGCACGAACGCTACGCGCCGTCGGAGCTGGGCTTCCTGCGCTCGGCCGGCTTCGACTACTGGGCGCTGGGACACATCCACCTCCGCCAGGCCCTCGAGCGCCACCCCGGGATCCACTTTCCCGGGAACCTCCAGGGTCGCTCCCCCCGCGAGACGGGTGCCAAGGGGGGGCTGCTCGTGGAGCTGCCCGCCGCGGGACTTCCTCCCCACGTCGAGTTCGTCGACCTCGCGCCGGTGCGCTGGGAGGAGCTGGTCGTCCCGGAGCTGGCCGACGCGACGGGTTTCGAAGCCGTCGTCCGGCGCGTCGCAGCGCGATGGGACGAGGCCCGCCGGGCCGACCCGGGAAGGCCCGGCACCGAGTGGGTCGTTCGCGTTCGACTCACGGGTGCCTCGCCCCTCCACCGAGAGCTCTCCGACGCGGAGGGCCGCCAGGCACTCTCGGAAGAGATCGCCGCCCGGACGGGAGCCCTCGAGGTCGAGGTGCTTGCCGGCGGGCTGCATCCCGCCCTCGATGCATCGCGTGCACTCGAGCGGCAGGACGCGGCGGGAGAGGCGCTGCGCCTCGTCCAGGCGCTCCGGGACCCTTCCGGGCCCTCGCCGTCGCGAACGCTGGGCATCGGCGCCGGGGACCTCGGGGGATTCACCGACGACGCCGGGGGCGGTCCGGCGAGCGGACACGGGGCGGCGACCGAGGCCCTCGACCGGTACCTGCGGGGTCTCCTGGAGGGAGGGGAAGCCGAGCTCCTGGACCGCTTCGTCCGCGGGGGAGGGGAAGGGGAATGAGGATCGAGCGGCTCCGCGTTCCGGCCTTCGGGCCCCTCCGGGACATCGACACGGGCCCCTCCGAGCTCCCGGGATTCGTGGCCGTCACGGGACCGAACGAGTCGGGAAAGTCGAGCCTCCTCGAGGCGATTCGAACCCTGCTGTACGGCATCTACCCCGCCGGCCGCGACGGCCACCCCCATGCGCCCTGGGACGGCACGGACGGGGAGGTCGAAGGATGGCTCCGGACCGCGGAGGGAGACCGACTCCGGGTGCATCGCAGGATCCTCGCGACTCCGTGGGGCCGCCTCGAGCAGGGCGGCTCCGAGTCGGATCTGCGAAACCGGAACGCACCCCCGGTCGCCCACGTGCCCCTCGAGATCTACCGGCAGGTCCACGCGATCTCGCTCCCCGAGTTGATGCGCCTGCAGCGGGGGAACGCGTGGGAATCGCTCCGGGACCGGATCATGGCGGGCATGGGAACACGGGACCTGGCCCCACCGCGGAGGGTGGCCGGGGAGCTGGCCCGTGAGGCGGACGCCCTCTGGCGGACCGATCGCCGAGGGCGTCCCCGCGAAGTGCAGCTCGCCGAACGGGTGCGGGAGCTTTCCCGGCGCCTCGGGGAAGCCCGGGAGGCGGACCGGCGATTCCGCGAGGCCGACGACGCGCGGGAGGCTGCGGAGGCTTCCCTGGTGCAGCTCCGGATCGAGCAGGCCTCGCTCCGGGAGCGTGTCCGGGTGGCCCGGGAGTACGTGCCGCTCAAGGAACGCATCGAACACCTGGATCGTCTCGAGGCGGAGGCCGGCGACCCCGCCGACTTCGAGGGGCTCCCCTCCGATCCGGGGGCGCGGCTCGAGGCCCTCGAAGGCGGGCACCGCGAGGCCAGCCTCGGTGCGGAGCGTGCGCTCGAGACCCTGGAGCGGCTGCGGGAGGAGGTACCGGATCCGGACCCCGGGGATGCAGCGATCCTGGCACACGCCGACGCCATCGAAGGGCTGCGGGCCCTGGTCGCCGTGGGTGACGAGGCCGCGGGACGCGCCCGGGGCCTCGAATCCGAGCTGGAGCGGGCCGACGCCGAGGTGACAGACCTCTCCGCCCCGGTGATCGAAGACGGGACCGCCCCGGGCGCGGGGGAACTGACCCTCGACACCCGGGCGCTCACGCGTGCGCTCGGTCGGATCGATTTCGACCATCTCCGTGCGCTCCTGGTGCGGCAGGGGCTCGCCCGCAGTCGCCTGGACGAGGTGGAGGCACGCCTTGCCGAGCCCCCCCCGGCCACATTGTCCGAGGATCCGCACCCACCCACCGCGAAGCCCCCGGTCACACGGGTCCTCTTCCTTGTCGGCGGGCTCCTCCTGTCGGGCATCGGTGCGGTGATGTTCGCCACCGGAACCGGAGACGACATCGTCCGCTGGATCGCCCTCGGCCTGGGTGTATCGGCCCTCGTGGCGGCGCTGACCCTTCACCTGATCCACCGCGCCGGCGTCGAGGCGGAGAAGCGGTCCATGGCCGCGTGGCGAAGGCGGCTCGAAGAGGAACGGAGGCAGGCCTCCGAGGCCCGGGCCCACCTGGAGGCGAGGGAAGCGCTCCACCGTACCGAGCTCATCGAGGCGACCGAGGCCGTTGCCGCGGTGCTCGCCGACATCCCGGTGCGGGAGGCCCGTATCCGCGCAGGGGGTGAGGGGCTCGCCACCGCCCTCGAGCGACTTGGCGATGCGCTCCGGCGCCGGAACCGCATCCGCAGCGCGCTCGAAACCGAGCGGTCGCGGGTGGAGGCGGCGGACCAGGCGGTGGAAACGGCGGCGCAGCGGGCGGGAATCGCGGACCCCGCGCCACACCCCACCGGCGACGAGAGGCTTCCTTCCACCGGGCTGATGCGCCTCCTCGACCTCGTGCGGGGTGCCAGGGTGCGGAGCGAGGTGCGGGAGGCCGCCCGGGCTCGCGTGGCCGACGCCGAGGCCGCCCTCGAGGCCGCCCGCGAAAGGGCGGAGCGTTCGAGCGAGGAGCTCGAGGCTTTCCGGCAGGCGCTCCGGTACGCCGCTTGCGGGCCGGACGCCGCGCAGGGGAGCGCCGCCGACGGGGCACCGGACCCCCTTGGCCGGGTCATGAACCGGATCGAGGCCGATGCCGAGGCCAGGAGGCTGAGGCGGGAACTCGAGGGTCGTCACGGCGCACTGCCGGAACTCAGGGAGCGCATCCGGCTGGCCCTCGAGGACCCCGGGTCCACCGGCGATGCGGAGCTGGCCGGCGAGGCGCTGGCCAGGGCCGAGGCGAGGCTCGAGGCGCTCGGCGACCGGATCCAGCAGGCCGTGGGGGCCGTGGAGGCCAGCCGCGTGACCCTGGAGGCCATGGAGGGAACGCCGACCGTGGACCTCGTCGAAAGCGAACTGGCGGAACTCCAGGTCGAGCGCGAGGAGCTCCGTCGACAGCGGGACCGACTCTGGCTCCTCTCCCGGCTGACGGGGGTGGCGGAGCGTCGGTTCCGCGAGAGCCACCAGCCCGAGCTCGTTCGACGGGCGGGCGAGATCCTGGGCGCGCTGACCGGCGGCCGCTATGACACCCTCCTCCTGGGCGACGACGAGAACCCCGACCTCCTCCAGGTGCGGGCCACCCACCTTCCTTCGGCCCTTCCGGTGGAACATCCGCTCTCCACCGGAACGCGCGAGCAGATCTGGTTTGCGCTGAGAATGGGGGTCGTGGAGCTGGTCGAGGGCGGAGGAGAGGTCCTGCCCCTCGTCCTCGACGAGGTCTTCGTGAACTGGGATGCGGAGCGACGCGGGGCGGCGCTGGACGCGCTGGCGCGGATGGCGGAGCGTCGCCAGGTCTTCCTCGTCACCTGCCACCCCCGCTTCGCCGACGAGGCCGCGGGACGGGGTGCCCGGCGCATCGAGCTCGTGGGACCGGCCGCATGAACCCGGATTTCCACGTGGACCGTTCGGGCCGACCTGGCGGCCGCCCCGTGGTCCTCGTCCACGGCTTCGGCGCCTCCAACCACTCGTGGAGGA
>JBJHBX010000115.1:0-7725 GCA_050485725.1 Gemmatimonadales bacterium
GAGCTCGTCCGAGGTCCCCCGCTTCTCCTCGTTCGGGAAGTCGTCGGGGAAGGTGATCGTGAAGTCACCCTCGGCGCCCACCTCGAGGGTGGTGATGGCCTCCTCGACCTGCGGGATCGCCTCGTCGTCGCCCAGGCGGAACTCGTAGGGGCGGGGCTCGTCACCTTCCACGGCCAGGCGCTGGATCCGGACGCTGACCCGGTCGCCCTTCGCGGGGGAGCCGGACTCGGCGGGGACCCAGGTGCCCTGCTGCTCGCGCAGGCGCTCGATCACCTGGTCCACCTCGGCGTCGCCGACGGCGATGGCGGGGCGGCTCACGGTGAATCCGGCAGTCCGCGCCAGGGTCACCTCGGGTGACACGTCGAAGCTGACCTCGAAGGTCAGGTCCGACTCACCGTCGAAGTCCACCTTCGAGACCTCGCCCTCGGTGATGGGGCGGAGCTCCCGCTCCCGGAGCACCTCGCGGTACGCCTCGCCCACGACCCGGTCCACGAGCTCCTGGTTCAGCGCCGGCCCGAACCGCTTCTCGATGACCCGGGCAGGGACCTTGCCGGCCCGGTATCCGGGAAGCCGGAGCCGGGTGGCGAGCTTCCGGACCGCGGCCTGTCGCTCGGCCTGCACGATCTCCGAGGGCACGGTGATCGACAGGGTGCGGCGCCAGCGCTCGCCTTCCTCCAGGGAAACATGGAGGCGGGATACGTCCATCGACATGAAGGGGACCTCTGGGCAGTCTGGAATGGAGGGGGATCCGCGAGGAATCGAGGATGCGAAAGGGGGGACTCGAACCCCCACGGCCGGGGCCACGAGATCCTAAGTCTCGCGCGTCTACCAGTTCCGCCACTTTCGCATGTGGGGGATCCCCCAAACATAACCGTGGCCGGGGGGGGCATCAACGACGACGTACCCCGACGAGAAAGCCCGGCGACCGGTTTCGGAACCGGTCGCCGGGCCTCCCTTCGGACTCCCCCCGCCGACGCCCTGGATCGGGGGCGCAGGCGCGGCGGGGGCAGCCGTCGGACCGTCGGTCAGCGCGGCACGCGGACGCGGATCGCGAGCTCGTCGCCCTGCGGGTGGACGATTCGGAACGAGAGCACGTCACCCGGCTCGGCATCGGAAAGAAGGGCCCGGACGTCGTCGCTGCTCCGGACCGGCTCCTCGTTGATCGCGAGGATGCGACTTCCCGTCGCGATCTGCGCGCGGGCGGCGGCGCCGTTCGGCGTCACGTTCCGGACGACCACGTTCCCGTCATCGTCGGTGCCGATCTGGATGCCGAGGCGCTCGTCGGTGGTCGGTTCGGCCCGGGCCACCTGCTCGGAACGCGCCTGGAGCGGCGCCTCGCCGAGGCGCACCGCGACCTCCTGCGGCCTCCCGTCGCGGTAGAAGCGGACCTGCACGCGGTCGCCGGGGCGACGCTGGGCGATGCGGGTCTGGAGCTGGGCCGAACGGTCCACCGGCAGGCCGTCGATGGCCACGATCACGTCATCGGGCCGGAGCCCCGCCGAGGCGGCGCCGGTGCCCTCGGTCACGGAGCGCACCAGCGCCCCTGCGGCCCGGGGCAGCCCCAGGTATTCGGCGTCCTCGAGGCTGACCTCGACCATGGCGACCCCCAGGAGCGGACGACGGACCTGCCCGTACTCGATCAGGTCCTCCATGACCCGTCGGGCCAGGTCGATGGGGACGGCGAAGCCGTACCCCTGGTAGAACCCGGTCCGCGACGCGATGGCCGAGTTGATCCCGATGACCTGCCCGCGCACGTTCACGAGGGGACCCCCGGAGTTCCCGGGGTTGATCACCGCATCGGTCTGGATGAAGTCGGCGATGGCGAAGCCCGCGGCCTCGGAGCCCTGCCGGCTCAGCTCGTCCCGGATCAGGTCCAGGGGGCGCCCCACCGCGCTGATGATCCCCGCGGTCACGGTGTAGTCGAGGGAGCCTGCCCCGCCGAAGCCCGGGTTCCCCACCGCCAGGACCCATTCGCCGACCCGGACGCTCTCGGAGTCGCCGAGGCTCATGGTCGGGAGGTTGCGCTCGTTGATGCGGATCACCGCCACGTCGGTGGTGGGGTCCGTGCCCACCAGCTCGGCGGCGTACTGGCGCCGGTCCGGAAGGCTCACCGTGAGCCGGGTGGCCCCGCTCACCACGTGATCGTTCGTCAGGATGTAGCCGTCGGGCGAGATGATGAAGCCGCTCCCGCCCCCGGTCATCGTGCGTGGCGGCGCCTGCTGGCCCTCGCCCTGCCCGCCCTCGGGAAGGTCGAAGAAGCGGCGAAGGAGGTCGTCGTCGAAGGGGAGGCCCTGCGGCTGCCGCCCGCTG
The DNA here is from genome assembly GCA_050485725.1 of Gemmatimonadales bacterium. Classification (GTDB taxonomy): domain Bacteria; phylum Gemmatimonadota; class Gemmatimonadetes; order Longimicrobiales; family Gaopeijiaceae; genus SKNW01. The sequence continues at coordinate 2,311 of JBJHBX010000115.1, forward strand.
ATGCGGGCCGGCCGCTCCACCTCGATCCGTACCACCGCCGGCGTGACCGCCTCGGCGATGTTGATGAAGGCGTTGCTCAGGTCCACGGCCGGCGCCACGAGCTCCTCCGATACCTGGGGCTGGTCGCGGATCGTGGGCATGGCCGTGAGCGACGTCCAGCCGAGCATGCCGGCCAGCGCGAAGCCGCCGCCTGCCGCCAGCACCGTGATCGCGAGTACCCTCAGCTTGGTCTTGAGCGGGTCCACCATGCTTCCACCTCGAGTCGTGCGTGCGTGTTTCGTGGGTTTCCTCGATCTACCCCGGGCGCCGGATCCGGGTCCTGCCTTCCTGCCCCCTTCGACGCGAAAGGGGCCCGGAGCGTTGCCCCGGACCCCCCCGCGCCTCCGGAACCGCGGATCCGGGTCCTACTTCTCGTCCTCGACGATCTCGTAGTCGGCCTCGACCACGTCCTCGTCGGCGCCGGCGGCACCCACCGGCTCCTCCTCGACCATCGGTCCGTCGTCCGGCATCTCGGCCCCGGCCGCCTGGGCATCCGCCGCCTGTGCCTGGTAGACCTGCTGGCCCGCTGCGGCGAAGGCCTGCGACAGCTCGTCGCGGGCGGCGTTCATCCGCTCCGCGTCGTCCCCCTTGAGGGCGTCCTTCGCCGACTGGAGCGCCTCGTCGAGCCTCGAGCGGTGCGCCGCATCGACCTTGTCGCCCCACTCGCCGGCGTCCTTCTCGACGGAGTAGACCAGCGAATCGAGCTGGTTCCGGCTCTCGACCTTCTTCCGACGCTGTTCGTCCTCGTCGCGGTTGGCCTCGGCGTCGCGGACCATCTTCTCGATCTCCTGCTCCGAGAGCCCGGACGAGGCCTCGATCCGGACCTTCTGCTCCTTGCCGGTGGCCCGGTCCTTTGCGGATACCTGCAGGATCCCGTTCGCGTCGATGTCGAAGGTCACCTCGATCTGCGGGATGCCCCGGGGTGCCGGCGGAATGCCGGTGAGCTGGAACTTCCCGATCGTCTTGTTGTCGAGCGCCATCTTCCGCTCGCCCTGGAGCACGTGGATCTCCACCGTGGTCTGGTTGTCCTCGGCCGTCGAGAAGACCTCCTGCTTCTTCGTGGGAATCGTCGTGTTCCGCTCGATCAGGGTGGTCATGACGCCCCCCAGCGTCTCGATGCCGAGGGACAGCGGAATCACGTCGAGAAGGAGCACGTCCTTCACGTCGCCCGAGAGCACCCCTCCCTGGATCGCCGCACCCACGGCCACCACCTCGTCGGGGTTCACCCCGCGGTGCGGCTCCTTGCCGAAGAAGTCCTTCACCACCTGCTGGATCTTCGGGATGCGCGTGGATCCGCCCACGAGGATCACCTCGTGGATGTCGGAGGGCTCGAGCCCCGCGTCGCCGAGCGCCGCCTTCATCGGCTCGATGGTGCGCTGGATCAGGTCGTCCACCAGCTGCTCGAACCTGGCGCGCGAGAGGGTCACGTTCAGGTGCTTCGGACCCTCCTGGGTCGCGGTGATGAAGGGAAGGTTGATGTCGGTGGACATCGTGGAGCTGAGCTCCATCTTCGCCTTCTCGGCCGCCTCCTTCAGTCGCTGGAGCGCCATGGCGTCCTTCGACAGGTCGATCCCCTGGTCCTTCCGGAACTCCTCGACGAGCCAGTCGATGACCCTCTGGTCGAAGTCGTCACCCCCCAGGTGCGTGTCGCCATTCGTGGCCTTCACCTCGAAGACCCCGTCGCCCAGTTCGAGGATCGAGATGTCGTACGTCCCACCGCCCAGGTCGAAGACCGCCACGGTCTCGTCCTTCTCGTCGGCCTTCTTGTCGAGGCCGTAGGCGAGGGCGGCGGCGGTGGGCTCGTTGATGATGCGGAGCACGTCGAGCCCGGCGATCTTCCCGGCGTCCTTCGTGGCCTGCCGCTGCGCGTCGTTGAAGTAGGCCGGAACGGTGATCACCGCCTGCGTCACCTGCTGCCCCAGGTAGTCCTCGGCAGTCTGCTTCATCTTCTGGAGCACGATGGCCGAGATCTCGGGCGGGGTCAGCGGCTTGTCGGCGTTCGGGATCGTGACCTGGACCCGGCCGGACCCGTCGGCGCTGACCTCGTAGGGCACCTTGCTCCGCTCACCGGCCACCTCCTCGAAGGCACGGCCCATGAAGCGCTTGATCGAGAAGATCGTGTTCTTCGGGTTCGTGATCGCCTGCCGCCGGGCCACCTGGCCCACGAGGCGCTCCCCGTCCTTCGAGAAGCCGACCACCGACGGGGTGGTCCGGCCACCCTCCGAGTTGGGGATGACCACCGGCTCACCACCCTCCATCACCGCGACGACGGAGTTCGTGGTCCCGAGGTCGATGCCGATCACCTTTCCCATTGCATGCTCCTTCGCTCTATCTCGTGTGAACGTGGATCGAGGCGCTGTACCAAAGCCGGAGGGCCGACGTTGCAACCTCCATGCCCGGTGGATCGCCCCGGTGGTGCGTCAGATCGGCACGTCGCCGCCCCGTGGTGCGCCGGAGTGGCAGAGCCCGCGCCGCCACGATATCGTTGGGCGGTCCGGGCGGGGGCGAGGGCGCGGGTCCCCGGTCCGCCGCCCCCGCAATGATCCCCACGCCTCGCATCCCCCGAACCCCTCCCCGAATGCGACGACCTTCCCGCTCCATCCTCGCCCTCTGGAGCCTGGCGGCCCTTCTCCTGCTGGCCGGTGCCTGGGCGGGAATGGCGCAGGACCCCGTGCCCCTTCCCGCCGACACCGTGGCGGAGGCGCTCGCACCCGCCCCCGACCTCGAGGCGGCGCCCGGCGCGACAGGGCTTCAGCCGGGGTTCGCGGCCGAGGGGCTCGACACCTCGCTCGGTGACCGGCTCCGCGCGGTACTGGGGCTGCTCCTGATCGGGCTCATCGCGTGGACGATCTCGGTCAACCGCCGCGCGATTCCGTGGCGGGTCGTGATCTGGGGGCTTGCGCTCCAGCTCCTCTTCGCGGTGTTCATCCTGAAGACGCCCGTGGGCGCGGGGATCTTCGCCACGCTGAACACGCTCGTGGTGGCGCTCCTCGGGTTCACCGTCGAGGGGGCCCGCTTCATCTTCGGCGACCTGGTCTTCAACACGGTCCCCGTGGGCGAGGGGGAGCCCGGCATGGCACCCATGTCCGAGACCCCGGGCATGGTGGCTCAGACCGGCGCCTTCTTCGCCTTCAACGTGCTCCCGACGATCATCTTCTTCTCGTCGCTGATGAGCCTCCTCTACCACGTGGGGCTCATGCAGATCCTGGTGAAGGGGGTCGCGTGGGTGATGCAGCGGACCATGGGGACCTCGGGTGCGGAAACGCTTTCCGCCGCGGGGAACATCTTCGTCGGGCAGACCGAGGCGCCGCTCCTGGTCAAGCCCTTCGTGGCCCGGATGACCCGCTCCGAGCTGATGGCGGTCATGACCGGCGGCTTCGCCACCGTGGCCGGCGGGGTGCTCGCGGCCTTCGTGGGAATGCTCGTGGCGTACTTCCCGGACATTGCGGGGCACCTGATCGCGGCTTCGGTGATGTCGGCGCCCGCCGCCCTCGTGGTGGCGAAGATCATGGTACCCGAGGACGGCGAGCCCGAGACGATGGGGGGGCTCGCGGTGGACCCCGAGAAGCGCTACGTGAACGCCATCGATGCGGCCGCGGGGGGGGCCGGTGAGGGGCTGCACCTGGCCCTCAACGTGGGGGCCATGCTCCTGGCCTTCATCGCGCTGATCGCCATGGTGAACGCCGGGATCGGGTGGATGGGGGGCTTCGTCGGCGCGCCGGAGCTCTCGCTGCAGGCGATCCTGGGCGGGGTGCTGGCGCCGCTGGCCTGGATGATGGGGGTGCCCTGGGCCGATGCGGCCACCGTGGGCACGCTGATGGGGCTCAAGACCGTGGTGAACGAGTTCGTGGCGTACCTGGAGCTGTCGGCGCTGCTTGCGGGGGGGGCGGAGCTTTCGCCGCGCTCGGTGATCATCGCGACGTACGCCCTCTCGGGGTTCGCGAACTTCTCGTCGATCGCGATCCAGATCGGGGGAATCGGGGGGATCGCGCCGAACCGGCGGGCGGACCTGTCGCGGCTGGGGCTCCGGGCCATGATCGCCGGGTCGCTCGCGGCGTTCATGACGGCGACGATCGCGGGGATGCTGCTGTGAGCAGGCCTACGCGGGGCGCGGATCCCCGGGCCGGGGCCGACTTCCTGCGCGCGCGCTTTCCCTGGGGCGATGCGGCGCCGGAGCTCTTCGCGGTGCTCGGGTCGGGGCTCGGCTTCGTGGCCGATGCGCTGGAGGATGCGGTCTCGGTGCCCTTCGGCGAGGTGCCGGGGTTTCCTGCGGCTGCCGTCGAGGGGCACGCGGGGCGCGTGGTGATGGGGATGCTCGAGGGGCGCCGGGCGCTGGTGCAGGCGGGGCGATTCCATGTCTACGAGGGGCACGAGCTCGATGTCGTGGTCCTTCCGGTGCGGATCGCGGCGGCGCTCGGGACGCCGGTGTTCCTGGTCACGAATGCGGCGGGGGGGGCGAATCCTGGCTTCGGGCCGGGGACGCTGATGCTGATCGCGGACCACCTGAACCTGATGGGGCGAAACCCGTTGATCGGGGCTGCTCGCCCCGGGGAGCCACGGTTTCCCGACATGAGCGCGGCGTACGACCCTGGGCTGCGGGGGCTCGCGCGGCGGGTCGCCGGGGAGCTCGGGATTCCGCTGGCCGAGGGGGTGTACGCGGCGGTGACCGGGCCGTCGTACGAGACGCCGGCCGAGGTACGCATGGTGGGGGTGCTCGGTGGGGATGCGGTGGGAATGTCCACGGTGCCCGAGGTGATCGCCGCGCGCGCGGCGGGAATGCGGGTGCTCGGGATCTCGCTGATCACGAACCCGGGGGCCGGGCTTTCGCCGGAGCCTCTCTCCCACGACGAGGTGCTCGAGGCCGGGCGGGAGGCGGCACCCCGATTCGAGGGGCTGGTGCGGGGGGTTGTCAGGGAGATGTGAGGGGGCGGGGTCCGGGGGCTGGGGCCGAGGGGTGGGCGCTCGGCCTCCGATCCGGAGTTGCCGATCCCCGGGCGTCCGACCCGCAATGTCCGGTCCCCACCTTCGACCCCCACCTTCGACCCCCACCTTCGACCCCCACCTTCGACCCCCACCTTCGACCCCCACCTTCGACCCTCGGGGGTCCGGCCGCCGGCGTTTCAGGTGAAGCGTTTCAGCTGGAACGTTTCAGCTGAAAGGTGGCCGCGGTCCTCGCACCCGCGCACCGCCATTTCCCGTCGCACATCGCCCGAAGTCCGCCGCCACCCCAGCGTCACCAGGACCGCTCGTCTCCGCACGTCCCCCGCCGCACGTCCCTCGCCGCACGTTGTCCCCGATTCCCATGCGAAAGTCCCCGATTCGGGGTGCCAGGGGGTTGACGGGTTTTCGGGTGTCGGGAAGGGCTCGGTCCGACAC
>JBJHBX010000116.1:0-7688 GCA_050485725.1 Gemmatimonadales bacterium
CCACCCTCCACCACGTTGCGCGCATAGCTGTCGGCGCTCTGTCGGACGCCATCGACGTAGATCAGCGGCTGGTTGCTGAGCGTCATGCTGACGTTGCCACGCAGGCGGATCTGGGCTCCGGCCCCCATCGAACCTCCCGATGGTGTGACCGTCATTCCTGCGGCGCGCCCGGAGAGAAGCTGGTCCATGCTCATGGCGGGCTGGCGAACATCGGCCATGTTGACCTGGGCGATCGTGTTCCCCACCTCGCGGCGACGTGCCTGACCGGCGGTCCCCGTCACGACGATCTCGTCGAGGCCGAGGGCCTGCCGCTCGAGCGCGATCTCCACGGTCTCGGTGTCGCCGGCTCGCAGGGCCAACGTGAGATCGCGGGTGGCGTAGCCCAGCATCGCCACCCGGAGCACCACATCGCCGGCAGGCACGTTCGACAGCGTGAACCGTCCGTTCGCGTTCGAAGCCGTTCCGATGCTGGTTCCCACGATCTGAACGTGAGCGCCACCGACCGGGCTTCCCGAGGCACCGCTCACGATCTGTCCCGTGATCGTTCCTGTCTGCACGGCCTGCACCGCCTCGAACCCGACCCCGGCGCCCGCGGCGAAAGAGCTGGCCGCGAGCCCCGGCGCATGGACGGCTCCCGCAAGGAAACCGGCGGTCGCGACGACCGTTCCCAACATGATCAGGCGCATCTGTTCACCTCCTGGAGAGGAATCTACCGATGCGAAGATCCAGCGATACGGTGCCACTCCACGGAGCGGAGTGGCCGTCTCGATCCTGCGCTTCGCACCCATTCGAAGGTGGAAACACGGCCGGAGTGTGATTTCTACCGGACCTGGCATCCGAGGACTGCCGTCCGAGCCGACAAGGCCCCGATGCCCCCGCCCCGGAACGCCCGTCCGGTCAGGGAGGACAGCGATCGCCGCTGCACTCGAGCGTGACGAAGAGCTCGGACCGGATCCTGCATCCCGCACCGTCAATCTCCCACTGGGCCAGGTACACGCCCGAAAGCGTCGACACCGGATCGACCCACACCCCCTCCCAGGTCCCCGATTCCGCCGCGAGTGCATGGGATCCGCTCTCGAGGACGCGCTGCGTGGACCGATGGAAGGTTTCGAACCGGTCGTCCTCCGCCTGCTCCAGGATGACGGCCTGGTAGGCCTCAACGCCCTGGATGAAGGCTCCCGCTCCGGTGGTCACTCGAACGTCCCGCACGACCGCGTCCCGGAAGGCCGCAGTGTCCCGCTCGGCGATCGCGCGATTGAAGTGCTCTCTCGATTCCAGGACACATGTCTCTCCTGGGGATTGCGGCCCCCGGGGCAGGTCGCAGCCGCAGAGGAGCAGTGCAAGCAACCCGAGGAATCCACGAAACGGAGCGAGCATCATCTTCCCTTCCCCGATCCTGCGCATGGCAGGGTTCGCGTATTCGACGCTTCCACCCGGCGTCGTGCGGCCTTCCTGGCGCGCGGTGGCGTGCCTTCCAGGAGGTACACTCCGATAACACGACCCGAGGTGCACTCCTACCGGCCTCGGTCGAAACGTGGAAAGGGATCTCACCGGCAGCGCTGGCGCTCCAGCGGTCGAAGGCCGTTGCGCCCCTCGCGTCGAAACCTCCCGTAAGGGAGGGCGCCCGCACATCCGATGGGGCTCGACCGAGGCCACCGTCGGCATGCTTGGCAGGGGGTGGGGCAGTCTGTACGTTGCGCCGCCCCGTAGTCCGGACGCATGGCCCGCGTCCCCTCGAGCAACCTCTCCAAGGATGGATATCCGATGACCCCACCCTGCCAGCGCGGCCCGAGCCGGCCGCCCACCCCGTTTTCGCTCCTCCTGGTGTTCCCGCTCCTCGTGATGGCCGGATGCTCCGGCGCCGACGACGCATCTCGCGAAGCCGCCTCCGCCTCCGGATCCGATCCACATGCCGACTTCCTCGCCAACCTTGGTGAGGCGTGCGGCCAGGCCTTCCCGGGCGTCGTCACGACCGCCCCACCCGAGGATCGATACTTCTCGCCCGGTGCCGAACTGGTCCTGGAGTTCCGTGCCTGCACTGCCGAAGAGGTGAGCGTTCCGGTCTGGATGGGCGACAACGGCTCCCGCACGTGGGTCTTCACCCGCACCGGCGGAGGGGTTGACCTCCGACACGATCATCGGCACGCGGACGGACGCTCGGAACCAAGCACTTTCTACGGCGCCTTCGTGACACACCCGCCGATCGCTTCCGAGGCCCCTTCCGCGAACCGGCACGAGTTCAAGCGCATCAACGATGAAGGGATCAACACCGGCTGGGTCGTGGAGATCATTCCCGGCGAGCGCTACACATACGGCACCCAGCGCGACGGCGAGTGGCGGCACCGGTTCGACTTCGACCTGACCGAGGCCGTTCCTTCTCCCGGTGACCCGTGGGGCCACCCACCGGTGGGCCAGGTCGCCCAGGTCGCTCCTGCCCAGGCCGCCTTTCTCGATAACCTGGCCCAGCACTGCGGGCAGGCGTTCGCCGGCCGACTGACCGTGGTTCCCGAGGGAAGCCAGACCTTCAGCGGCGACGAGAACCTCATCGTCCACTTCCGGGACTGCCGTGACAACCGCCTGATGCTACCGTTTCATGCAGACGACGATCATTCACGCACCTGGATCTTCACGCGCACCACTGCGGGCATCGACCTGCGCCATGATCACCGCCTCGAGAACGGGCACCCGGATCCCGTGAGCACCTGGTACGGCGCCCACACGCAGGCTGAAGGAACCCCCAACCGCCAGGAGTTCCTGCGCGAGGAGCTTCGCGACGGCATGGTCACGGGCTGGCGCGTGGAGATCATTCCGGGTGAACGCTATACCTACGGGACGATCCGGGAAGGCGAGTGGAACTTCCGGGCCGACTTCGACCTCACCACCCCCATCGCGACCCCAAGGGCGCCCTGGGGGTACTGATCCCAGCCGACGCCTCCCCCGTGGTCCCGGTGGGCCGGAGCCGCGGGGGAGGCCATCGCAAGGGGGCGTGGAACGGGGACGAGCCCGCTACGCTCCGGGGCCTGCTCCTGCGGCACCGGTGGGGGCCACCGCATCCGCCAGGCTCCCCGCCTCCGCATCCCGGAACTCCGCATCCAGCGGAAGCTCCATGTTCTCGAAGGCCACGAGGTCGACGACCCCCGAGCGACCCTGCACGAAGGAAACGCGCACCCGGTCGCCCTCGCGGGTCAGGGGGAGCGTTGCGGTGAGCGAGGAGCCCCCGGTCAGGATGACCCCCTCGGCCCCCTCCACGACCAGGTAGTAGGCCGACTCCCCCGAGCGGACGTCGGACTGGGCCCGGAGCACGCGACCCTCGACCTCGCGGAGCGCCACAGAGGCGTCGAGCGTCACCTCGCCACCCCGCGAGGCGATGGCCCGCCGGTACGAGCGGAGCGCGGCGCCCACGTCTTCACCGGTCCCCACGATCTGGTCGTTCTGGGTGTTCACCATGGCGTAGCCGCGGTTCAGTCCGCCCCGGTCCTTGAGCGTCATGAAGTAGGTGCCGGCGCCCGCGACCTGGTAGCGAATGGGGAACGACGCCCGGTAGCCCTCGGCCTGGTACATCCCCTCGGCGGAGCGCTGGACCGCGTCCTCGGTGGCCCCCGACTCCCGCACGAAGCGGGCGTGCCCGGTGCGCGAGTTCACGAGCATGAAGCCCACGGTGCCGTCGTCCGACCCCGCCGACGTGAGTCCCGTGTAGTAGTGGGGGACGCCCTCGGTCGAAAAGACGAGCGCGGTGCCGGGTGTGGGCGCCACGATGCCAAGGCGGGCCGGATTCCACCACCCGGCCACGTAGCGTCCGTGCCAGCGGATCTGCCGCTCGACCAGCTCGATGGGCTGGATGCGGTCCACCCACTCCGGTGCATCGTCGATGCCGTGGATCGACACCTCGCCGGTCTGGGCGTCGGTCACGGCAACCCCGGTCACCACGGGGCCCGCGATCCCCACCCGGTTCTCGTAGAGGGTGGTGACCCAGTGGGGGCGTCCGTCGTCATCGACCTCGAAGACGTGGTCGGTGATGCCCCGGGTCGAGAGACCCTGCACGCGCAGGTGACGCTCGAGCCGGTCCCCGAACCAGGAACCCTCGTTGAAGCGGATGCGGAGGGGTTCGCCATCGAGCTCGCGCACGATGCGGAAGTCGTTCTCGTTCGTGGCCGAGACCATGACGTAGCCCGGGGTGCCCTCGCGGTTCGCGAGCCAGCGGAAGAGGCCCGAGTGGTTCAGCGGCCCCACCCAGTACAGCCGGCCGTTCACGCTCTGCAGGTGGAGACGGTCGATGGAGGTGATGGAGCCGAGCGCGGTGTCGTCCCCCAGCCGGCGCATGGCAAGCCGGCGGGCCAGGGTCGCATCGACGACCCGCAGGTTCTCGAGGTCCACGGCCCCCATGTCGGGAAGGGCGACGACCTCGTCGATGGGGCCGATCAGCGCGCGGTACCGCTCCGCGTGGATCACCCCCGACGAGAAGAGGTGGCCGAGGCCGACGGCCGCCACCGCGAGGGCGGCGAGCCCCATGCCGACCCAGTCGGCGGAGGCGGCGGGCCTGAAGCCCCCATCCTTCCCCGCCCGTACCGAGGCCAGGGTGACCCCGATCCCGCTCCCGCCCACCACCGCCAGGGCAAGGGTCCACCAGAGGGGCGCGAAACCGTGGTGGGCAGGCGGAAGGAAGGCGTACCAGGCCACGAGGGCCACGATCCCCGTGAGTCCCCCCACCAGGGGCCGCCGGGACACGGCGCCCGCGAGGAAGGCGGAGACCAGGGCGACGACGAAATAGGAACCAGGCATCGGAGACTCGGATTCGGAGGTCGGATTCGAAGAGGTGGACTGCGGCACCGAGACCGCCGTCACGCGGGGATGCGCGTGTCACAGGAGAGGCGACGGCGGGATGCCCCGGGCGTTCACTTCCGGTCCTCCCTCCCTACGGCGGGGGACGGGTGATTCTTCACACCGATGGCAGGGTGGAGCGGGAGAGTCCCACGTCAGTCCGCGTAGACCACCTGCATGATCGGGATGCAGGCATAGGTGATCGGTCTGAGGCCCTCGATCCGCTCCACGATCCCGAGCTCCGCCAGTGCCTCGAGGTCGGACCGCGCGGTCGGATGGGTGACCCCGGTCATATCCCGGGCTCGCTTGACCCGGATGACCGGGGTCAGGAACAGCTCGTCGACGATGCGGGCGAGCCGCACGCGTGATCCAGGGCGATGCATTTGCTCGTGTGGAGCCACTGGTTCGCGAGGCCGCACCACTCGGAATGGAGACGGCCAGAAGGAGCCTTCCAACCCGCCCGTTCCCATCCATGAAGGGGTGGATCGCCTCGAACTGGCAGTCCGAGATGAACGGTCTTCAACGCAGAGGCATCGACGAAAATGATCTGATGCTGAGTTCAACCTCGCCCACTCCTTTCTCAACCCCGGGGTCTTCGCGCCGACCTCGGTCGCATCCCGCAGGCACCTCACCGGGGGTGCCCCCAGGTCACGGACGAGCCCGGCCTCGTTCCCCTCAGGGCACGACAGCCACCCGCGCGGCCTCTGCGAGTACCGCCCCGGGGCGCGGTCCGGTGGTGAACCAGACGATGCTCTGGCCGCTGGCCTCGAGGGCCTCCGCAAACGCCGGGTGGCTTGATGCCGTGCTTCGGGGCACCACGAGGACCAGGTTCGTCACGCCGGCCGCCCGGAGCTTCGCGAGCTTTGCCTGCAGGTACTCCGGTGTCCAGAACCCGACGAGCTCCACCCAGGCTTCCCGACCGTCGCGGTGCCGCAGGGTGAAATCCGGAAGGAAGACGCTCCCGCCGGGAAGGAGCACCGGCGCGTCCTCCCGGACCAGGGTCCACCCTTCCCGGGCCGTGGCGCGGAGCGCCTCGATCCGCCGGCGGAGTGCACGGGCCAGGTCGGCCTCCCACCGGGAGTCGTGGCGGGAGTCCTGCCGGGGGGGCCGCCGGGAGTCGTGCCGGTCGCGGCGCCCGCCCCGCGGCCGGCCGCCCCGGGCGAGGTAGCTGAGGAACGCCGGATTCCCCGCATCCACCACGAGCCGGCGGGGCCGCCCCTCGTGGACGACCCGCGCCTCGATGCGCGCCCCGGGAGCGCGCAGAAGCTCGGGAAGGATCCGGGCCATCCGGACCCCGTAGCGCTGGGGGCGCGCCACGAACGGAGCGGCCGGACCGGTCAGCTCGAGCCGGTACCCGCGTCGGCCCTCACGGGTGATCTCGGCCATCAGCCGACTGCGCCGGAGTGCCCGGAAGATCCCCCGCCAGCCTCCGCGAGCCCGAACCATGACCGACTCCGCGTCGAGGAGCGCGGCCTGGACGAGCCCCAGGTTGTAGCGCGCGAGGAGCGTGGGGCCGTCCCATTCCGGGGCACGGAGGAGCACGGCGCGGTCTGGACGATCCGCGAGGACCCGGCGCCGCAGCTCGTCCGTCGACCATCCCCGGGCCCTTGCGACCTCCTCCCACGGTCGGTCCTCGTCTCCCTCGACCGGAGGCCAGGCAGCGCCCCGGGCCTCGTACACCGCCCTCCGAAGGTCGGGTGCCGCCTCGTGTCCCTCCTCGCGCCGGAAGCGGCAGCCGTCGAGGAGCGCCTTCGTGATTCCGGCCAGGCGCCGCGCATCGCGGACCCGCCGCTCCTGCCGGCGCAGGAGCTCGGCCACCGCCCCCCTCGGTGAACCCTCGAGTCGTCGGGTAATGCGACAGAGCCGCTCCAGGAAAGGGAGGAGAGGCCCGCCCTCCGGACCGGGTGGAAGGAAGTCGATCTCCAGTCGCTCCCGCGGATCGGCGCCGCGCTCCGCATCCCCGGAAACGACCCGCAGAAAGGGCTGGACGTGGGTCTTGCGGAGCATGCCCGTGAACGCTCCTTCCCTTCAGAGCCCCAGCCCGAGCTGGCGATCGGTGGCCCGCCGGAGCGTGCCCCCGCGCCGCTGGGCCTGGAAGAACTCGTGGGTATCGGCGGCCACGAGCTCGTGGAGCGAGGCGACCCTGTCCCCCTGCTTCCGGAGAATGCGACCGAGGCGCTGCTGGTGCTGGCGCGGGCCCCCCGATCGACTTCCGCCCAGGATGATCCCGAGCTTCGCCCCGGGCACGTCCCATCCCTCGTCCAGCACTTCGACGGCCGCCACGGCCCGGATCTCTCCTCGCGCCATCGACTCCAGGATCCACCTGCGTTCGGATGCCGGGGTCGCGGCCTGGACCAGGGGGATGGCGAAACGGGCGGAGACGGCCTCCGCGGCCTCGGTGGTGCCGCAGAAGAGGATCGCCTGCTCGGCCGGGTGGAGCCCGAGGATGTGGCGTGCGGCGGACAACTTCTCGTCTGCGAGGGCCACGATCCGCTCACGGTCACGGAAGGCACGGTGCGCTCGGCGGGCCGCCGGGCTGGTGCGCGTGTCGGCCATGAAGATCGGCCACCAGTCGCGAGACCGGGGGCCGAAGCGCTCGGCATACCCACGGGACGCCACGAACCCCTCGTAGAGGACCGTGGCCTCATCGTAGCGGATGCGTTCGCCGGGGCGAAGGCGGACGAAGCGCCGCTCCAGCGCCAGGTCCGACAGCTCCTGGTCGAGCATCTCGCCGAGCCGGCGGCGGTACGCCACCGGACCGACCCAGGCCACGAGTGCACGGTCGCGGCCGTCCGGATAAGTGGCGGTGAGCCCCAGGCGGGCGGCGGCCGGCGCGACTCGGAGGGCGTCGTGCCATGCGGTGCCCGGGG
>JBJHBX010000117.1:0-7663 GCA_050485725.1 Gemmatimonadales bacterium
CCGACCCGATCACCGCGCGGCCGGGACGCACACCCCCTGCCTCCGCGAGAAAGGCACGCAGGAGAAGGAGGAGCTCGTCGGGCGTCCGGGGGGTCGCCGTGGCGTATCGCCAGCTGGCCAGGAGCGGTGGTTCCCCGGGGAACCCTTCCATGAGCGACGCCCCGTCCCCCTCCGCTTCGGCGAAGAGCCCGAGCACGCTTTCGGTGTTCCCGACGTCCACCACCAGGTGCGTGCCGCCCGCCACGCCCGTCTTCGCGCCGCCCCGCGGCGCACGCTCCGCGCCCTTCGCCATCACGCCTCCTCGGCCCGGGTTCCCGCCGGGGCGTCCTCGACCCCCGGAAGCGAATCCAACCTGATGCGTCCGGCCCGGATCTCCAAGACCCGGCCCTCGGTCGACCCGGCCGGATCCGGATCGGTGCGCAGCAGGAGCGCCCCGTCGGCAGCAACGCCGGTGGACCACCCCCGCAGGGTGCCCCCGCCCCCCGCCTCCACCCGCACCCGTCGGCCGAGGAGGGCGTCCCGCGCTCCCCATTCGTCCGCGAGCGCCCCCGTGAGCCGGGCGGGCGGAGGGTCGGCCCAGCGCCTCAGCTCCCGCAGCAGGACCCGGGCGACTTCGGCGACCCCCGGAGCCCTTCCACCTGGATGTTCCTGCGCGAACCAGGTCGGGGGCAGCCCACCGTCGGCCGCCAGCGGCCCCGGCGATTCGAGGTTGATGCCGATCCCCGCCACGATCCCGGAAGGGCGCCCCGCTCCCCCGTGGGCCACCTCGCACAGGATGCCCGCGAGCTTTCCTCCGCCCACCACCACGTCGTTCGGCCACTTGAGGCCGACTGCGTGGAGCCCCAGCACTTCGAGCGCCTGCGCCACCGCCACCCCCACCGCCAGGGGCGCCACACCCGGAGCTCCCCCCGGCGGCAGGGGAAGGAGGACCGAGATCCAGAGTCCGGCCCCCGGCTCCGACCGCCACCCCCGCCCCTCGCGTCCCCGCCCTGCCGTCTGGCTCCCGGCCACGACGGTGGTGAACGCCGCGGCTCCATCCCTACCGCACTCCCGCAGGCGGTCGTTCGTGGAGCCGAGCGCCGGGTGGAGCTCGAGGTCGGGCACCCCCAGCCGCCTCGCCCATTCGCCGGCAGCCGCCCCCTCCCAGCCGGGAACCGCGCCCGATCCCCCGCCCCCTTCCGGGTGCATCACCCCACCGCCAGCCAGAGAAGGAACCCCAGCCCCGCGGCCCAGCAGTAGAGGGCGAAGGCAGGGAAGGACCGGTTCCGGAGCATCGCCACGAAGGTCCGGATGGCGATCACCCCCACCACCGCCGCCGCAAGCGCCGCCGCGAGAAGCGGCCCGCCCCCGATCGCCTCGACCCCCCCGGCCAGGTCGGGAAGGGCAAGGACCGCCGCGCCCCCGATGGCCGGAATCGAGAGGAGGAACGAGAAGGCCGCCGCCTCCACCGGCCGAAGCCCCAGCCAGAGCGCGGCCGCCACCGTGGTTCCGGAGCGCGAGATCCCGGGGAGGAGCGCCAGGCACTGCGCGATCCCGATCAGCGCCGCGATTCGCCACCCGAGCCTCGCATCCAGGGGGCGCCGCAGCGCCCAGCGGGTCGACGCCAGGATCGTTCCGGTCCCGAGGAGCGCGACCCCCACGAGCCATGGAGACCGGAACGCTTCCTCCACCGCGGCCCCGAAGGCGAGCCCCACCACCGCCACCGGGAGCGTCGCCAGGACCAGGCACCCGACGTACCGCCACGCCTCGGCGCTCCGGTCCACGAGCGTTCCCCGCGCGAGGTCGACGATCCGTGCCCGGTAGACCAGGAGCACCGACACGAGGGTCGCCACGTGCACGACCACCTCGAAGAGGATCCCCGGCAGGTCGAGCCCGAGCACCGCCTGCCCCATGACCAGGTGCCCCGACGACGACACCGGGAGAAACTCGGTGGCACCCTGGAGCGCGCCCAGGAAGAGGGCCTCGAACCAGTTCAACGCGCCCCCTTCCCGCCCTCGGCCTCAACCGCGCCCTCGATCACCCGCCGATACCACGCCTCGTAGATGGGCACGACCCGCTCCGCCGAGAAGCGCTCCACCGCCACTGCACGCGCCGCCGCACGCGCCTCCCGGTGACGCCCCTCGTCGCCCAGGATCGCGAGGGCCGCGTCACCCATCCCCTCCGCATCTCCCACGGGGAGAAGCACCCCCGCCCCGTCGAGAACGACCTCGGGAATCCCCCCCGTCGCCGACGCCACCACCGGCGCCCCGCAGGCCATGGCCTCCAGGGCGGCGAGCCCGAACGATTCCGATTCCGAGGGCAGCAGGAAGAGGTCGGCGCAGGACAGCAGCTCCTCGACCGCCGCGTGCTTCCCCAGGAAGAGCACCTGCTCGGCCACCCCGAGCTCCTCCGCCCGCTGCACCGCCCGCGGACGGTCGGGCCCGTCCCCCACCATCACGAGCCGCGCCGGGAGCTCCCGGGCCACCCGTGCGAAAGCGGTCACCACGTCCTCCACCCGCTTCACCGGGCGGAAGTTCGAGACGTGCATCAGGATCTTCTCGCCGCCCGGGGCCAGCGTCGCCCGGTGACAGGGCTCGATCCCGGGGCGGTAGCGCCCCACGTCGACGAAGTTCGGAATGACCTCGATCCGCCCCGCCGGCACGTCGAAGTTCACCTCGGTCTCGTCGCGCAGGTAGCTCGACACCGCCGAGAGCCCGTCGGAGCGGAGAATCGAGAAGCGGGTGATCGACTTGAAGGAGGGGTGCTGGCCGACCAGGGTGATGTCGGTGCCGTGCAGCGTCGTCACGATTCTCGGGCCCCTCGCCCCCTCGAGCATCTCGCGGGCGATCCAGGCCGATGCGGCGTGGGGGATCGCGTAGTGCACGTGCATGATGTCGAGATCGTGCGCCCGCGCCACATCGTGGATCGCCACCGCCAGCGCCAGCGAGTAGGGCGGGTGCTCGAAGAGCGGGTACTGGTCCATTTCCACCTCGTGGAAGAAGACCCGCTCTCGGAAGCCTACCAGGCGAAAGGGCTGGTCATACGACACGAAGTGGACCTCGTGCCCGCGCTCCGCGAGCTCCAGCCCGAGCTCGGTGGCCACGGCGCCGGAACCTCCGTAGGTGGGGTAGCAGGTAATGCCGATCTTCACGGGAGGGCGTCCTGTGCCGTGGGGTTCTGGATGCGGAGTTGCGTGGCGGTGCGCGCGTCCGGGTCTTCCGCCGGGGGATCCCGCCACCACCGGAGCACCGTGCCGAGCTGCTCCTCGACCGGGCGGGTCGCGTCGACCTCGAGGACCCCCGGCGGGAGCTGGTGCCGGAACCAGGTCACCTGGCGCCGGGCGTAGGCGCGGGTCACCTGCTTGACGCGGAGAACGGCCTCCTCGAGGGTGGACTGGCCGAGGAGAACCTCCGCCGCCTCCCGGTACCCCGTGGCGGTCATCCCGGGGTCCGTCGGGCTCGCGCCCCCTTCGAGGAGTCCGGCCACCTCGGCCAGGAGCCCGCGGTCGAACATCCGGTCCGCCCGGGCGTCGATCCGACGCACGTTCTCGGCCCGGGGCAAGGTGAGCCGGACGATCCGGACCGGTACAGGGGGTGCTTCGGGGGGCGCCACGCGGTGCCACCACGAAAGGGGACGCCCGGCCAGCAGCGCCACCTCGAGGGTCCGGGCCAGGCGCTGGGGCCCGCCCGCCTCCGCCAGCGCCGCCCGCTCCGGGTCGAGCCGGCGAACCCACCGCGCGAGTTCCTCGGGGGGGCGCCCGCCGAGCCAGTGGCGCAGGGCATCGCGGCGTGCCGGCTCCATCGGCGGCTCCCGGAAGATCGGCTCCACCAGCGCCCGGAGGAAGAAGCCGGTCCCGCCCACGAGGATCGGGAGCCGGCCTCGGCCCCGGATCTCCCGGATCCACCCGCGGGCATCGCGTCCGAACTGCCCGGCCGAGTACCGTTCCGAGGGCGCCGCCAGGTCGAGGCCGTGGTGCGGGACCCGGGCCCGGTCCTCCGGGGCCACCTTGTCGGTCCCGATGTCCATGCCACGGTAGACCTGGCGGGAGTCCATGGAAATGATCTCGCCCCCGAGCGCCTCGGCAAGCGGAACGGAGAGCGCCGTCTTTCCCGAGGCGGTGGGCCCCACCACGGCGAGGACCGGGCCCTCGACCTCGGAGAAACGGAGCCCCTCGGAACCGGTCACCGGCCGAACTTCCGTTCCAGCTCCCCCCGCGAGAGCCGCACCGTCGTGGGCCGCCCGTGCACGTCGTGGAAGGGGTGGCGGGTCGCGAAGAGCTGGTCGAAGAGCTCCTGGATCTCGCGGGGGTCGAGGGCCTGCCCGGCCTTGATCGCCCCCTTGCAGGCGAAGCTCATGGCCAGCCGCTCGTGCTGGTTCCGCGCCGAGCGCACGAGCTCGGAGCCGTGGGTCAGCTCGTCGATCATCTCGCGGAAGACCCGCTCCGCATCGAACCAGGGGTGGGGGTTCGGCACGGCGTGCAGAATCACCGTGTCGGCGCCGAAGGCGTCGACCTCGAAACCCGCCCGGTGCAGGAGCCCCTTCAGGTCCTCGACCATGCGAGCTTCCGGCGCCGTCAACCGAACGGTGAGCGGAAAGAGAAGGCGCTGGGCGTCGGTCTCGCCCCCGTCGAAGCGGGCCATGATCCGCTCGAAGAGGATCCGCTCGTGGGCGGCGTGCTGGTCGATGAGGAGGACGCCGTCCCGGACCTCGGCCAGGATCCAGCTCCGGTGCACCTGCCAGAGGCGCGGGTGCTCGAACCCGTCCACCTCGACCGGGTGGGTCAGCGTGCCCTCCGGCTCGGGCACGAGGAAGCTGATCTGGGCGTCCGGGGAAGGCTCGCCGTCGGACGGAGGCGGATAGCGCCCCGCGCCGGCCCCGCGCCCGCCCCGCTCCCGCACCGCGAGCGCCGGTTTCGGGCCACCCCGCTCGAGCCGGGCCGCGCTCTCGATCCCCTCGAGCGCGCCCCGGATCGCCTCCTCCACGCCCCGCTCGAGCCCGGCCCGGTCGCGGAACCGGACCTCGGCCTTCGTCGGATGGACGTTCACGTCGACGCTTCCCGGGGACACCTCCAGGAAGAGGAAGAGCCAGGGGCGATGGTCCGGCGGAATCGTGGCCCGGTAGCCCCGGTCGGCGGCCCGCAGCACCGACGGGTCCCGGAAGGGTCGCCCGTCGACGAAGAGATGGGCCCGGCGGAACCCCGGGCGGACCCGGTCGGGTCGCTGGATCACGCCGCGGAGCCTGACCTCGCCCTCGGAGGCCTCCACGGCCAGGAGCTCCGAGGCCGCCTCGTCGCCCCAGATCCCCGCGATCCGCTCCACGATGTCGGAGGCGGAGGGAAGCTCGAGGAGCTTGCGTCCATCGGAGCCGAGCACGAAGGCCACCCCGGGATTCGCGAGCACGAGTGGAACGAGGGCGTCGTGAACGGCACGGGTCTCGGCCGCCGACGCCCGGAGGAAGCGCGCCCGGGCCTGGGCGTTGAAGAAGAGCCGCTCCACGACGACCGTGGTCCCCTCGGTCCGCGGGTGGTCCTCCACGGCGGTCACGGTCCCCCCCCGGGCGAGGATGCGGGTGCCCACCTCCTCGGAGCCCTGCCGGGTCTCGAGGGTGAAGCGGCTGACCGAGGCGATCGAGGGAAGCGCCTCGCCACGGAACCCGTAGCTGCGGATGCCGCGAAGGTCACCGGCCTCCCGGATCTTCGAGGTGGCGTGGCGGTCGAGCGCCAGGATCGCGTCTTCGCGCCCCATGCCCCGGCCGTCGTCGGAAACCCGGATCTCGCGTTTCCCGCCCGAACCCAGTTGCACCTCGATCCTGCGCGCCCCGGCGTCGAGGGCGTTCTCGACGAGCTCCTTCACCACCGAGGCCGGGCGCTCCACGACCTCTCCTGCGGCGATCTGGTTCGCCACGGCGTCGGGGAGCACGTGAATGGTTCGGGGCATCCCGGAAGATCGTCCGGAGAGGGGTGAAGGGGGAAGTGCGCCTGCGCCTAGGCAGGCGCCTCGAGGCCCAGGAAACGCGTGACCGCCGCGGTCGTCTCGGCCTCGACCTGGTGGGCTCCGACCCGGCGGAGCTCGGCGATCCGGTCCCGCACGAGGGGAACGAAGGCGGGTTCGTTCCGCTTCCCCCGGTGGGGGACCGGCGCCATGTAGGGACCGTCGGTCTCGAGGAAGTATCGCCCCGGCGGGACCTCGCGCACCGCATCGAGGCCGTCGAACTTCCGGAAGGTCACGTTCCCGGTGAAGGAGACGCACCAGCCGGCGTCCATGGCCGTCGCGAGGAGCGCCAGGTCCCCGGGGAAGCAGTGAAGGACCCCGCGCACCCCGGCCTCGCCCGCCTCCCTCACCCGGGGCGCCATCTCGGCCTCGGAGGAGCGGCAGTGGACCACCACCGGCAGGCCGGTCTCCTCCGCCACCTGGAGCTGCGCCTCGAACCAGCGGAACTGCGCGTCGCGCGGCGAGAAGTCGTAGTGGAAGTCCAGCCCGCATTCGCCCACCGCGACGACGCCGGGGCGGACCAGGAGCGCCTTCAGCCGGGCCACGACGTCGGCGGCCGCACCGGGATCCCGGACCGGATCCGGCAGGCGCCCCACCTCGTGCGGGTGAACCCCGGCCGTCCCGAAGACGCGGACCCCCGCGCGCGTGCCCACGAATCCATCGGCGATCCGGTCGGCATCGTCCAGTTCCGACGCGATCGTCACCACGGTGTCCACACCCGCTCCGGCGGCCCGCCCGAGGACCGCATCCAGTTCGCCCTCGAAGCGCTCGTGGGTCAGGTGGCAGTGGCTGTCGACGAGGGGCATGTCAGGCTCGCGGGCGAGGGTCGGTCGGGTGGGCGCAGGGCGTCGGGAATCCGCCCGGAGACGGGACCGCCCCCGGGAGGCCATGGCTCCCCGGGGGCGGTCGCTTCCGTTCAGGTACCCGGATCAGACGGGGATCGCGGCCTTCTCCGCCGCACCGGCGGGCTCCTTCTTCCTCTTCTTCCCCTTGTCCTCCTTCTGCCAACGCTCCTGGATCTCGATCAGGGCAGGCGAGGCCACGAAGATCGACGAGTAGGTTCCGATCACGACACCCAGGATCAGCACGATCGTGAAGTCCCGGATCACCGCGCCGCCCAGGACCAGGAGCGAGAAGAGCACGGCCAGCGTCGTGCCCGAGGTGAGCACGGTGCGCGGCAGCACCTCGTTGATCGAGCGGTCCGTGAGCCTGATCGGGTCCTCCCGGCGGCCGCCCTTCTTGTTCAGGTTCTCGCGGATGCGGTCGAACACGACGATCGTGTCGTTCAGCGAGTACCCGACGATGGTCAGGATCGCGGCCACCGTCGGAAGCGAGATCTCGACCCGGAAAAGGGCCAGGAAGCCCAGCGTGATCAGGATGTCGTGGACCGTGGCCACGATGGCCGCGAGACCGAACCTGAACTCGAACCGGAAGGCGATGTAGAGCAGCGTCAGGATGAAGGAGAAGAGGATCGCGAGGAGCGCCTGCGTCTGGAGCTCCGCCCCGATCTTCGGCCCCACCACCTCGGTCCGCACCACGGTGTAGGCCCCAAGCCCCGAAGCGTCGACCTGGGCACGGATCTCGCGCGCGACCACCTCGAGGTCCTCGGTGTCCTCGGGAAGTGGCGCCCGGATCGTGAACTCGTTGTCGGCGCCGAACCGGGTGATCGAGGGCGCCTGGGCGCCCCCTAGGGC
>JBJHBX010000118.1:0-7621 GCA_050485725.1 Gemmatimonadales bacterium
CCCTTCCCCGCCCGGAGCTGATCGATGATCCGAACCACGCTGGTCACCGTTGCGATCGTGGGGGTCCTCGCCCTGTCCGGATGCGCCGAGTCCGACGCCCGGACCGCCGGCCAGGCTCCCACGGAGTTCCAGGTGGATCCCTTCTTCCCCGGCGACCTCCCGAACAACTGGACCGTCGGCCAGGTCACCGGCGTGGCCGTCGACGCCGACGACAATGTCTGGATCGTCCACCGGCCGGGGAGCATCACCCCCCGCGAACTGGGCTCCTACACCGACCCGCCCACGGGCATGTGCTGCGACCCGGCGCCGCCCGTGATCCAGCTTGATCCCGACGGGAACGTGCTCAGGGCGTGGGGCGGTCCGGGCGAGGGGTACGAGTGGCCCGCCACGGGAATGGGGGTCGGAGAGCACGGCATCCACGTGGATCACAACGGCTTCGTCTGGATCGGAAGCGGGCCCGGGGCCACCACGACCCAGGTGCTCAAGTTCACGCGGGACGGCGAGTTCGTGCTGCAGATCGGAAGGGAAGGAGAGACGGGGGGGAGCAACGACACCTCGCTCCTGGGGGGACCCGCGGCGCTCGAGGTGGACCCCGCCACGAACGAGCTCTACATCGCCGACGGCTACATCAACCGCCGCGTGATCGTGTTCGATGCGGAGACGGGCGAGTACCGCCGCCACTGGGGCGCCTACGGGAACGTGCCCGACGACGGTCCGCTGCCCCCCTACGACCCCGACGGTCCCCCGGCGCAGCAGTTCCGTGGACCGGTTCACGGCATCACGATCTCCCGCGACGGTGAGGTGTTCGTCACCGACCGCCGCGAAAACCGGATCCAGGTCTTCACCCGCGAGGGCGAGTACCTGCGGGAGGGGATCATCGCTCCCGAGACCCTCTCCATGGGGTCCACCTGGGACGTGGCGCTTTCCCGCGATGCGGAGCAGCGCTGGCTCTACGTGCCCGACGGGACGAACTACACCTTCTGGGTGCTGGATCGCCACACCCTCGAGGTCGTGAACCGATTCGGCCGCCACGGGAAGAACGCCGGACAGTTCCAGTGGGTGCACAACGTGGCCGTGGACTCGCGTGGGAACCTCTACACCACCGAGGTGGACACCGGGAAGCGCATTCAGCGGTTCGTACCGGCGCGGTAGCCGGCGCGTCGAGGTCCCGAGCGGCCCTCGCGCGGCGAGGGCCTCCCCATCGATCACCCTCCAGACGGGCCATCGAACCATGTTCGTGCTTCGCCTCGCCCTCGCGCTCGTCCTCGTGGCGGTCCCCCCGTTTCTCGAGGCGCAGCAGCCCTCGCCGGAGCGAGTCAGGGCCGTCGTCGACTCCATCGTGGCCGAGGCCCTCGAGGAAGGTCAGGTCGCGGGGATGACGGTGGCCGTGGAGCGGGCGGGTGAACTCCTGCTGAACCGGGGCTACGGGCTGGCCAACGTCGAGCTCCAGGTGCCCACGCCCCCGGATGGCATCTACGAGATCGGTTCGGTCACGAAGCAGTTCACCGCCGCCGCAGCGATGAAGCTGGCCGAGGAAGGCGCACTGGACCTCGATGCCGACCTCACGGCGTACCTCCCCGACTATCCGTCCGGGGGGCGATCGATTCCGGTCCGTCGCCTGCTGGACCATACCTCGGGAATCCGGAGCTACACGGACATCGCCGCGTTCGGGCCGCTCTCCCTGCGGAGCGTGCCGCGGGACACCCTCGTGGCGCTCTTCTCTGGGCATCCCTTCGACTTCGAGCCCGGCGAGGCCGCCGTCTACAACAACTCGGCCTACTACCTGATGGGCCTCGTGATCGAGGAGGTCACCGGCACGAGCTACGAGGCGTACATCGAGGAGCACTTCTTCGGGCCCCTGGAGATGGGGCGTTCCAGTTACTGCTCCGAGCGCAGGATCACGCCGGGGAAGGTCACGGGGTACGCCTTCACCCCACGCGGGCTCGAGCACAAGGACCACCTGGTCCACGAGCACCCCTATGCCGCCGGCTCCCTCTGCGCCTCGGCGGGCGACCTCGTGACCTGGACCCGGGCGCTCCACTCCGGACGGGCCCTCGGACCCGGGGCAACGGCGGCGATGCTCGAGGGAGGGCGGCTGAACGACGGCACCCGGCTGCGCTACGGCGCGGGGCTCGCCTTCACGCCGATAAGGGGGCATCCGGCCGTGCACCACGGCGGGGGGATCCCGGGTTACCTTTCGGACCTCGCCTACCTGCCGGAGCAGGACCTTGTCATCGCGGTGCTGGTGAACACGTCCGGCCTCGTGGATCCCGCCGGGGTGACCGGGCGGATCGTGGATGCCCTCTACGGTACCCGTACACCCGACGTGGTGCCGCTGGCGGGCAGCTCCGAAGCCTACGTGGGCTGGTACCAGGGCGTGGGGCGCGGGCAGCCGCTGCAGGCATGGGTGGAGGCGGAGTCCGACGGACTGCGGGTCCGCCTCGGGTCTCCCCAGGCCAACCCGCAGCCGCTCCTTCACCTGGGTGCTGAGACCTTCGCCGTGGGCGCGGGTATTGCCCGCCTCACCTTCGAACGGGAGGGGGAGCGGGTCACCGGAATCCGCGCCGACATGGGGGCCCAGTTCTCCTTCCTGGAGCGGCGCGACGAGGGGTAGCTCGGGAGCCTCGCACCCGAGGGGGTATGGAGCCTGACCCCGGGGGCTCGCGCGATGGCCCCTGCCCGGGTCGAAGCCCCATCGGAACCCCAGGCCACAAGGAGGCTGTCCGCAGATGGAGTCGGTCCTGCTCGGTGTCGGTGTCGGGCTCTTTGCAGGGCTGATTCCGGGCGCCTACTCCACGCTCGTGGCCACGACGGCGCTTGAACGCGGCATCCGCGAGGGGATGAAGGTGTCCTTCGTCCCGGTCGTCACCGAAACGCTGGTCATGCTCGCCGCGGTGTTCGTGCTCTCGAGGCTGCCGGAGGATGCACTGAGGTGGATCGGCGTGGTCGGCGGGCTCCTCCTTCTCTTCATGGGATGGAAGCTCTTCCGGGACGCAGCAGAGGCCGATACAGCGGGCACGGGTGATGCCCCGCAGGACGGGCACCTGCTCAGGGTCGTCGCCTTCGGCATGCTGGCTCCGGGCGCATGGGCGTTCTGGTTCTTCGTCGGGGCCCCGCTCCTTCTGAACCGTTGGCACGTGGGGCCTTCGCACGGGCTCGCCTTCTTCGGGAGCTTCATGCTCTGTTTCGTCGGTTCGATGGCGGCCCTGGCGTGGGCCGTGGGCTCTGGCCGGCGCCACCTGGGCACCCGCTGGTACCGGCGTGCGCTGAAGGCCGCGAGCGGACTCCTGGCCGTGATCGGTGGCCTGCTGATCTGGCAGAGCTGGGCGGGGAACTTCGCGGAAATGGTGCGGGCACCCGAGCAGGTCGAGGAGCGCCTCGAGGAAGGTTGATCGGGCGGGCTGTGCAAGGTCGGCCTCCTGCGGCGTCGTACTCCGTGGAAGTGCCTGACCTTTCCTTCCAGCCGGAGGCCGGAGCCATGAGACTGACCGCCCTTCCCCTGATGCTGTTCGGGCTCCTGCCCGCAGCCCTCTCGGACGCTTCGCCGGGGTACCCCCCGGTCCACTCCCCCGACCGTACCCTCACCGCCTTCGGCTCGGAGGCGGAGTTCCTGCGCTTCCTGGAGCGCCATGCCCCGGCGGCGGTCGGCCGGCGCGAGGGGCTTGTCATGGAGGCCGCGCCTGCGGCCATGCAGATGGCCCCTGCCGCGGCAGCCGTGTCGGACGCCGCGGAGTCCGTGACCAACGTGCAGCACGCAGGCGTTGATGAGGGCGGGATCGTGAAGGTCCACGGCGACCACCTGGTGATCCTCAGGCGGGGACGCCTCTTCACGGTGGCGATCGGCGACCGGGAGCTTCGGCCCGTTTCCGCGGTGGATGCCTTCGGACCCGATGTGAATCCCGCCCGGACCTGGTACGACGAACTCATCGTGTATCGCAACGTCGTGGTGGTGGTGGGCTACAGCTATGCCCGAGGAGGCACGGAGGTCGGGCTCTTCGACATCGACGCCCGGGGCCGGCTCCGGCACCGGTCCACCTACCAGCTCAGGTCCAGCGACTACTACTCGTCCAGGAACTACGCCAGCCGCCTGGTCGGGAGCCGGCTCGTGTTCTATGCGCCTGTGCCTTTCCCGGTCTACGGGGGACGCCAGCTGGACGGACTCCCCGCCATGCGCAGGTGGTCGGGCGAAGGGGGTACCCCGGAGTTCCAGCGAATCCTGCCGGCCGACAGGGTCTACCACGCCGGCCTGCCGCCGTCGCCCGGATCGTTCGTGCTCCATACCGTTACCACCTGCGACCTCGCGAGCGCGGACCTCAGGTGCGATGCGAGTGCGGTGGTCGGGCCGCACGGGCGGGTCTTCTACGTGTCACCCGGTTCCGTCTACATCTGGACCTCTGGATGGTGGCAGGGTGGCCCGGGTGAGCCGAGACCCGGTCCCCGGGCCGAGTCGATGCTCTACCGCATGCCCCTCGATGGATCGGCACCGAGCGCGCTCCGCGTGTCGGGGAGCCCGGTGGACCCGTTCTCGTTCCTGGAGGGAGACGATGGGCACCTGAACGTGGTGGTGAGGTCGGCGGCCCGGGGTGACGGCATGTGGGGGGCCGAGCGGGCGCGTGGTGACGTCTCCCTGCTCCGCATCCCCCTCGACCGGTTCTCCGACGGGCAAGGCGCCGCCCCGGAGTCCAGCTACCGGTCGCTGCCGACGCCCCCGGGACACACCTTCCAGAACCGCTTCGTCGGAGACCACCTTCTCTACGGGACGGGGAGCGGGTGGGGTCGGTACGACGGTGGGCGCCCGGACGAAGGCGTGTACGTGGTCCCGGTCCGGGGACGTGGCTTCACCTGGCTTCCGCTCGAGCACGGCGTCGACCGGATCGAGGTCCTGGGCACGGACGCGGTCGTGGTGGGGAGCGGAGCGGACGGACTCCACTTCACCAGCGTGGGGCTCGAAAGGGGACCCGCGGTGAAGGGACATCACATGATGGCCGGGGCCGCCCAGGGTGAGCTTCGAAGCCACGGATTCTTCTACCGGGCCGATGACCCGGACTCGGGGCTCCTCGGACTGCCGGTCCGCTCTGCGGATCAGCCCGGGAGCGCGCACCTTCGCGAGGGATCGGCGGGGGTGGTCTTCCTCAGGAACCAGGCCGGGCATTTCGAGCCGCTCGGGCGCCTCGATGCCGCCGCGATCCAGCCGCTCAGCGATGGCTGTCAGGCCTCCTGCGTGGACTGGTACGGAAACGCGCGTCCGCTCTTCCTGCGCGGCAGGGTCTTCGCGCTCCTGGGCTACGAGATCGTCGAGGGCCTTGTGGATCGTGACCGGATCCAGGAGCTGCGGCGCGTGGACATGGCCCGGGCCATCGTCGCGGAGGTCCGGTGAGCAGGGGACACGACCGGTCAGCCGTGCCCTGGATCTGGTCCGAGGCCTACCAGGTGGACATCGGACCGCACGTCTACCCGACCCGGAAATACCACCGGATCCGCAGTCGCCTGGTCGAGCAGGGCGTCCTGCTCGAGGAGGAGCTCAGGACCCCCACGCCCGCTTCCCGCGACGAGCTCACGGTGGTCCACGATCCCGACTGGGTGGACCGCATCTTCGAGGGAACACTCACCCCCCAGGAGGAAATGCGGCTCGAGCTCCCTTTTTCGACCGCGCTGCGCGATGCCTTCGTGCTCTGCTGCGGAGGCACCCTCGAGGTCGGGCGACTCGCCCTCGATCACGGCATCGCGATCCACATCGGCGGGGGGTTCCACCACGCCTTTCGGGGGCACGGAGAGGGGTTCTGCCTGCTGAACGACGTGGCCGTCGCAGCCGGGAACCTGCGGACCTCGGGGAGGTTGTCCCGCGTGGCGATCGTGGACCTCGACGTGCACCATGGAAATGGCACCGCAGCCATCTTCCGCGATGACCCCGACGTCTTCACCTTCTCGATGCACCAGGATCACAACTATCCCCTCGTGAAGCCGCCGGGGGACCTGGACGTTCCGCTGGAGGACGGGACCGGCGACGACGTCTACCTTGCGAGCCTGGTCGACTGCCTCCCGAAGGTCCTGGAGCATGATCCCGAACTCGTGATCTACCTGGCGGGTGTGGACCCCTTCGAGGAGGACCAACTCGGCGGCCTCTCGCTGACGCGGGAGGGGATCCGGGCGCGTGATCGCATCGTCTTTGCCTGGGCCCGAAGGGCAGGCATCCCCGTTGCCGTGGTGCTGGCAGGGGGGTATGCAGTCCGGGAAGACGACACCGTCGCGCTCCACTGCGGCACCGTCGAGGAAGCCGTGCGCGGGTGAGGCGACCGGCGGGGGCCGAGGCGAGGCGGGCCCCCCGCAGCTCGGCGCGCCGCAGACCGGGGGGCAACACGGGACCTTCCTTCCCGAGACCCCGCCCGTGTGGGGTCATATCGCCCCACCCGGGAAGCGCGCTCCCGCCCCCGGGTGCCCGAAACGGGCGGTTGCAGCGGGGTCCGGCCGGGGCATGGCCCTTGCCCCCCTCGATCGCGCGAATCCGCCACCTTCCTCGGGGCCTTCCGACCGAACGCCATGTCGGATGCCGGTGTCCCGACGACTCGAGACGGAACAACTTCCATGATCTTCGATTTCAAGGGCCGCGTGGCCCTCGTGACGGGTGCCAGCACCGGTATCGGTGAAGCCATCGCCAGGGGCTTCGCCGAGGCGGGTGCCCGCGTCGTCCTGAGCGACATTGCCGACGAGAAGGGCGAGGCTCTCGCCGAACGGCTCCGCCAGGGCGGCGCCGAAGCCGTCTACATCTCGGCCGACGTCTCCGACGCGGGCGCGGTGGATGCGCTCTTCGACGCCATCGAGGCACGCTTCGGCCGCCTCGACTTCGCCTGCAACAATGCCGGGATCGAGGGTGCACCGGCGCGCACCGAGGCTTGCACGCACGAGAACTGGAACCGCACCCTCGCCATCAACCTCACGGGGGCGTGGTACTGCATGCGCCGCGAGATCCCCCTGATGGAGAAGGGCGAGGGTGGGGTCATCGTGAACGTCTCGTCGATCGCCGGGCTGAAGGGGTTCGACGGCCTTCCGGCCTACGTGGCCTCGAAGCACGGGCTCGTGGGGCTCACGAAGTCCGCCGCCCTGGAGACGGCAACACGTGGAATCAGGGTGAATGCCATCTGCCCGGCCGCCATCGACACCGAGATGATCCAGCGCTTCTCGGGAGGGGATGCGGAGGCCCTTGCCGAGATGCATGCCATGCAGCCCATAGGGCGCATGGGTACCCCGAAGGAAACGGCCGACGCGGTGCTGATGCTCTGTGCGAACGAGTCGGTCTTCCTGACCGGGGTCATCCTTCCGGTGGACGGCGGCGTGATGGCAGGGTAGGGGGCACGGCCCCCCGGGGGTGGAGGCCGCCGCCGCGCGGTGAAGGTGGGGGTCCCCATTCCCCCGAACTCCACGTACCCCTCGAGGGTGCCGTCGGCCTGCACGGTCCCGGTGAAGACCATGACCACGTCGGCCGAGGGGTCGGCGGAAAGCCGGAAGGTGAGCGTGTCGCCGTCCACGGTGCCTTCGAGCGCCCGTGCGCCCAGCCGCTCCGAGGTGTACGTGCCGGTCACCTGGTCACCGTCGTGGACGAGCCGCACCGCGGGCGTGCCGGTGC
>JBJHBX010000119.1:0-7591 GCA_050485725.1 Gemmatimonadales bacterium
GCCACCGGTGTCATGCCGGGCCGGCGGCCACGCCACACCGGGGCTGAACCCGACTGCATCCCCCCCGAACAGGCATCACCGGAATCCCCCACGTGATCACCATCGCCGACATCGAGCGCGGAAGCGTAGCCGAGGAGCTCGAGCTCCGGATCGGCACACGAATCGTGCGCATCAACGGCGCAAAGGTCCGCGACGGCATCGATCTGACGTTCCTGCTCGCCGACGGAGAGATCGAGCTCGAGACGGTGGACCCCGACGGGCACCGGGCGATCTACGAGATCGAGCGCGAGCCCGGCGAGCCGATGGGCATCGTTCCCGCGCCCGACACGGTCCGGGAGTGCGCGAACCAGTGTGTCTTCTGTTTCATCGACGGGAACCCGAAGGACGTCCGTCCGTCGCTCTGGATCCGGGACGACGATTTCCGGCTCTCCTTTTCGTACGGGAGCTACGTGACGCTGACGAACCTGGGTCCGCGGGGACTCGCACGCCTCGTCGAACAGCGCCTCTCCCCGCTCTACGTGAGCGTGCATGCCACCGAACCCGACGTGCGCGTCCGGCTCCTCAAGAACGACCGTGCCGGTCTCATCATGGACCAGCTGCGGGAGCTCCTCGCAGGGGGTCTCGAGGTGCATACCCAGATCGTGCTCTGCCCGGAGTGGAATGACGGCGCGCACCTCGACCGGACCATCGACGATCTCTGGGCCCTCGGCGAAGGGATCCTGTCGCTGTCGGTGGTGCCGGTGGGGCTCACGAAGTACAACCTCAACCGGCCGGTACGCCCGATGACCGCCGAGGAGGCGGATCGGGCGGTGGCGCAGGTGGAGCGGGCCCGGGCCCGTTCCCGGGCGGAGCGGGGCTTCGGCTGGGCCTACGCCGCCGACGAACTCTTCCTGGGTGCCGGGCTCGACGTGCCGGAGGTGGACTACTACGACGACGGATCCCTGATGGAGAACGGGGTCGGTTCGGTCCGTCGCTTCGTCGATGACCTGGATGCGGCCATGGCGGGACGGGACGGCCTGGGGCTGCCCAGGCTCGGGCCGGGCCGAAGGATCCACGTGCTGACGGGACGCTCCATGGCACCCTTCATCGAGGCTCGGGCGGGGGCGCTCAGCGAGGCGACCGGCGGCGCGGAGCTCCGGGTGACCGCGGTCACGAACCACTTCTACGGACCCTCCGTCACCGTGGCCGGGCTGCTGGCGGGCGCCGACATCCTCGAGGCGATCCGGCACCGGGAGCTTGTGGAAGGCGACCTCGTGCTGATTCCCGGCGAGACGCTGAACCAGGACGATCTCTTCATCGACTCCCTCTCCCTCGCGGAATTCCGCTCGGCGCTGGCGCCGGCCCGGGTCGTTCCCGCCTGGGAGATCCCCGAGGCGCTCCGCATGGCCGCGGCGGAGGCTGCATGAGCGCCACCGCGGGGCTTCCGGTGGTGGCGGTGGTGGGACGCCCGAACGTGGGGAAGTCCACCTTCTTCAACCGGGTGCTGGGGCGGCGCGAGGCCATCGTCGATGACCAGCCCGGGGTGACCCGGGACCGGAACTTCTCCCTGGCGGAGTGGGCCGGGCGCTCCTTCTTCCTCGTGGACACCGGCGGTGTGATCGAGGGGAGCGATGAGCCGCTCGACCGGATGGTCCGGGACCAGGCCATCGCGGCCATGGACGAGGCCGACCTGATCCTTCTCGTCGTCGACGGGAAGGACGGCGTTCACCCGATGGACGAGCAGGTGGCGGAACTGCTGCGCGGGCGAGGGAAGCCCGTGATCGTGGTCGTGAACAAGGTCGACAACCTCCCCCACGACCCGGCGCACCTCGAGTTCTGGAGCCTGGGGCTGGGCGAGCCGGTACCGGTCAGCGCGATCTCGGGGAAGGGGTCCGGGGACCTCCTGGACCGCATCCTGGAGGCGCTTCCGGAGGACACCGGCCGGGAGCCGGACCCGGCCGAGCTCCGGATCGCGGTGGTGGGGAAGCCGAACGTGGGGAAGTCGTCCTTCGTCAACCGTCTCTTCGGCGAGGAGCGGATGGTCGTTTCCGACGTCCCGGGCACCACCCGCGACGCGGTGGACTCGACCCTCGTCTACCACGGTCGAAACCTCGTCTTCGTCGATACCGCAGGGCTCCGCCGGCAGTCGAGGGTGGACGAGTCCATCGAGTACTATTCGGCGCTCCGCACCGCCCGGGTCATCCAGTCGGCGCAGGTCTGCCTCGTGATGATCGACGCCCGCGAGGGACTGACGAAGCAGGACATCCAGATCCTGGAACAGGCCTGGGAGGCCGGCTGCGGGGTCGTGCTCGCCGTGAACAAGTGGGACCTGGTCGAAAAGGACACCTCGACGGCGCCGGCCTTCGAGCGGGAGCTCCGGCAGAAGGTGCACTTTCTCCAGTGGGTGCCGGTCCTCTTCATGTCGGCGCTCACGGGGCAGCGGGTCCGCCGGACGCTGGACCTGCTCCTCGAGGTGGAGGCCGCCCGGACCCGCCGCATCCCGACCCACGAGGTGAACGAGGTGCTGGAGAGGCTCGTGAACCGCCAGCCCCCGCCCCACTCCCGGGGGCGCGCGGTCCGCTTCAAGTACGGGACGCAGGTGGACTCGGCCCCGCCCACCTTCCTCCTCTTCTGCAACCTCCCGAAGGAGGTTCCCGACCACTACGTCCGCTACCTGATGAACGGCTTCCGCGAGGCCTGGGGCTTCGACGGCGCGCCGGTGAGGCTGCGGCTGCGCTCCACCGCGAAGGACGAGCTCCGCTACGGGCGGGGCGGGGGGAGGAGCCGCTCCGGATGAACCCCGTGATCCTGCTCGCGGCGCTCCTCCTGGCCTCGTACGTGGTCGGCGCGACCCCCACCTCGTACTGGGTGGGGAAGGGGGTGTTCGGGGTGGATCTCAGGGAAAGGGGGAGCGGAAACCTCGGTGCGACGAACGTCCATCGGGTGCTGGGATGGAAGGCGGCCGTCCCGGTCATGGCGGTGGACATCTTCAAGGGTTGGCTGCCGGTGGCCTGGTTCCCGGTCCTCCTCGCGGGCGTGGCTTCCTCGGGAACCCCCGGCGCGCCGGGGGCCGGGCTCACCGCCGACCCCTGGGCCTGGGCGCCGGCCTTCGGCGCCCTGGCCATTGTCGGGCACGTGTATTCGTTCTGGGTCGGGTTCCGGGGGGGCAAGGGGGTCGCAACGAGCGCCGGGGTCTTCCTCGCCCTCGCGCCGCTGGCGGTCCTCGCCGGATTCGCCGTCTGGCTTGTGACCGTGGTCATTACCCGCTACGTCTCGCTGGGATCAGTGCTCGCGGCGGTCACGCTCCCGGTTGCGGTCGTCCTTCTGCCTCATCGTGGCGGGAGCCTCGTCGTCGGGTTCACGGTGGCGCTCGCCGCCTTCGTGATCTGGGCGCACCGTTCGAACCTGGGGCGCCTCCGGCGAGGCGAGGAGAGCCGGATCGGCAGGGGAGGGGGGCGGTGACGGGGGCCGGCGTTCGGGCTGCCGTCATCGGGGCCGGGAGCTGGGGCTCCGCCCTCGCGCTTCTCCTGCACGGGCGTGGGCACCGCGTGACGCTCTGGAGCTTCGAGGCCGAGGTGGTGGATGCGGTGCGAAACACCGGCGAGAACCCCTTTCTCCCGGGCGTTCGCATCCCCGGAGAACTTCAGGTCGTGACCGATCTCGGGACCGCCTTGAGCGGAGCGACGCTGGTGGTTTCGGTGAGCCCCTCGCAGTTCGTTGGAGGCGTGATGCGCGAGGCGGGGGCCTACCTCGATCCGGGCGCGCTCGTGGTCAGTGCGTCGAAGGGAATCGAGCTCTCCACGCTGCGGCGCATGGACGAGGTCCTGGCGCATGTCCTTCCCGCAGGCACGATGGAGCGCTTCTCGGTCCTGTCGGGTCCCTCCTTCGCGGCCGAGGTGGCGCGCGGCGTTCCGACGGCGGTGGTGGTGGCCTCGCCGGTCCGGGAGACCCGCCTCGAGGTGCAGCGTCTCTTCGCCACCGACCGGTTCCGGGTCTACACCTCTTCCGACGTGGTGGGGGTGGAGCTCGGAGGGGCCGTCAAGAACGTGATCGCGCTGGCGGCCGGGGTCGTGGCGGGCCTCGGATTCGGGTACAACACCCAGGCGGCGCTGATGACCCGGGGCCTGGCCGAGATCACCCGGCTGGGCGTGGCCATGGGCGCCGAGGCCGGGACCTTCTCCGGGCTCGCCGGCATGGGCGACCTGGTGCTGACCTGCACCGGCGAGCTATCGCGCAACCGCACCGTGGGACACAGGTTGGGGCAGGGGGAGTCCCTCGACGCCATCCTCTCGGACATGAAGGCGGTCGCCGAGGGTGTGCGAACGACCGCAGGGGTCCGGGCGCTGGCCGAGCGACACGGCGTCGAGATGCCCATCGTGCAGCAGGTCCACGAGATCCTGGAGGGACGCACCTCGCCCCGCGAGGCGGTGCAGGCGCTGATGATCCGCGACCCCAAGCCGGAGCAGTGGTGAGCATGAACGACGAGCCCATCCTTCCGAAGGCGTACTACTCCATCGGCGAGGTCTGTGACCTGACCGACCTGAAGCCGCACGTGCTGCGGTACTGGGAGACCCAGTTCAGGTCGCTCCAGCCGTCGAAGAACCGCGCGGGAAACCGGGTGTATCGACCCCGCGACGTGGAGCTCGTGCTGCTCGTGAAGCGGCTCCTCTACGAGGAGAAGTTCACGATCGAGGGGGCGCGGCGCCGCATCCAGGAGATGCGGAAGGGAGGCGGGCTCGAAGAGGAGCGCGCCGAGGTCGCGGGCCCCGAGCTCTTCCAGGTCATGAAGGAGGAGCTTCTTCGGCTCCGGGAGCTTCTCGACCCCGACCTGGCCCCCCGGGATGAAGGTGCCGCGACACCCCCGGCGCCACCCGAGGGCGGGGAGCAGGGCGGCGATGCGGGCCCGTCTCCGCCCGACGCCGATCCGGACGCCGCGACCTCGTCAGCCGCGGCGACGGCTTCCGATGCCGGAACATCGCCCGGGGCCAGGGACGCACCGGGTCCCGACGGCCTGGTGCGATCTCCCCGCGCGAAGCCCCTGTCTCCACGCACCGATGACCTCTTCCCCCAGCTCCCCCTGGGGATGGACGACATCTGATCCCCCACCCGATGCCCTGATGCAGATCCTCTGTACGAACGACGACGGCGTCCTGGCCACCGGGCTCCGGGTCATGGCCTCGGCCGCGCGCAGCCTCGGCTCCGTGACGGTGGTGGCCCCGGACCGGGAGCAGAGTGCCACGAGCCACTCCCTGACCCTTCATCATCCGCTCAGGAGCCGGCGGGGCACCGACGGATCCCTGATGGTCGACGGCACCCCGACGGACTGCGTGATCCTGGCGGTGAACGCCCTCCTCGAAGGGCGCCCGGACTTCTGTTTCTCGGGGGTGAACCACGGCCCGAACATGGGCGAGGACGTGCTCTACTCCGGGACCGTCGCGGCGGCGATGGAGGCGACGGTCCTCGGCATTCCCGCGGTGGCGCTCTCGTACGCGGGGCCCGACTTCGAATCCATTGAGGGGTGGGAAGATACCCTTTCCAGCCTCCTGCAGCAGCTGACTTCCCGCGGGGGGCTCCCCGAAGCGACCCTCCTGAACGTCAACCTCCCCCCGGTGGATCCGGCCGAGGTGCGGGGCATCCGGGTCACGTCGCTGGGAAAGCGACAGTACTCGGACTCGCTGACACGTGCCCTCGATCCCTCCGGGCGGGAGTACTTCTGGATCGGGGGCGGGCAGCTGAGCTGGGCGGGGGGGGACGACTCGGACTTCCGGGCCATCGAAGAGGGGTACATCTCCGTGACGCCACTGCACCTGGACCTGACCAACTACCGCCTCCTCGAGGAGGTGCGGGCATGGGAGCTGACGCTTTGAGCGACTTCAGGTTCACCGCGCAGCGACGTGCGTTGATCGAGGAGATGCGGGGCAGGGGTGTGAAGGACCTCGAGGTGCTCCGGCTCTTCGACCTGGTCCCCCGTCACCTCTTCCTTCCCGAGGGGATCTGGAACCGGGCCTACACCGATGCGCCGATCCCCATCGGGTTCGGCCAGACCGCCTCGCAGCCGTCGCTCCAGGCCAGGTGTCTCGAGATCCTGGCACCGACGAAGGACGAGAAGGTGCTCGAGATCGGAACCGGCAGCGGGTACCTGACCGCGCTTTTCGCCCAGGTGGCCGACCGCGTCTACTCGGTGGAGCGGGTGCGTGAGCTCTCGCAGCGCGCCCGGAAGGCCCTCGACGGGATCGGGGTGCAGAACGTGGCGCTCCTCGTCGGAGACGGCACCATCGGCTGGCGGAAGTACGCCCCCTTCGACGTGATCTCGGTGGCCGCCGCCTCTCCGTCGGTGCCCCAGGCGCTGGTGGACCAGCTCGCCCCGGGAGGGCGGATGCTGATTCCCGTGGGGACCCGCGACGAGCAGGACATGATCCTCGTCACGAAGGACGCGGGCGGGGAGGTCCGCGAGGAAGTGGCGCTTGCCCGCTGCACCTTCGTGCCGCTCCTGGGGAAATACGGCTGGTCCGAGGGGCCGGGGGGGAGCGCGGTTTGAGCCCGCAGGACCGAGGGCCGGCGGGGTGGTTCGGCCTCTACCTGAGAGGGGTCGCCATGGGAGTGGCGGAGCTCGTGCCCGGTGTCTCGGGTGGCACGATCGCCTTCATCACCGGAATCTACCTGGAACTCGTGCGAACGATCCGGGGGGTGAACGTGGCCCTCGCACGCCTCGCGCTGACCGGACGTCTCCGCGAGGCCTGGACCCGGGGGAACGTGGGGTTCATCCTGGTCCTCGGCGCCGGAATGGCCTCGGGGATCCTGGCGCTGGCCCGCATCGTCTCCTGGCTCCTCGAGCACCGGGAGCTCGAGGTCTGGGGCTTCTTCTTCGGGCTGATCCTGGCATCGGCGGTGTTCGTGGGGCGGTTCGCGCGGCCGTTCACGACGCCCCGGAAGGCCCTCGCAGCGGGGGGTGCCGGGGTAGGGGCGGTGGTGGCGTTCCTGACCGCGCTCGCGCTTCCCGTGAACCCCGTCACGGTCTTCCTCGGCGGGATGGTCGCGATCTGCGCCTGGGTCCTCCCGGGGGTGTCGGGAAGCTTCGTGATGCTCCTGCTGGGGCTCTATCCGGCGGTCGTGGCGGCGATCGCGTCGCTCGATGTCGTCTTCCTTGCAATTCTCGCCGCAGGGTGCACCGTGGGGCTCCTCCTCTTCTCGAGGGTGCTGACCTGGCTCCTCGAGCGCTTCTACGAGGAGACGCTGGCGCTTCTCTGCGGCTTCATGGCCGGTTCGCTTCTCAGCCTCTGGCCCTGGAGGCTTCCGACCGCAGTCGTGGAAGGGAAGCCGATGGGGGTCAGGCTGCTCCTCCCCGACACGTTCGTGGCGGAGGGGGGTGGAGACCCTTCGGTGGTGGGCGTGGTGCTGGCCATGCTGGCGGGGGTCGGGGTCGTTGCCGGCCTGGAGCTGCTGGCACGCGCCTACGGCGTGGGGAATGCCGTGGCGCCGGTGGAGGATCCGGAAGAGGTGCCGGGCGGCGGTCGAGGCTGATACCTTTCAGGCCGGATGCCGGCGGCGTTCCCGCCGTGCGTCCGGCCCTCCTGTCCCCGTAGCTCAGCTGGATAGAGCGTCCGCCTCCTAA
>JBJHBX010000120.1:0-7554 GCA_050485725.1 Gemmatimonadales bacterium
CGCGGTAGCGGCGGATCTGGGCATCGACGACATTCGACAGCCCGAGGCGCCGGGGGAGGGTCACGGAGAGGTTCTCGTCCACCAGGACCTCCTCGGGCAGATCCTGTCGCTGCAGGGTCTCGAGGAGGGCGAGCGCCACCCGCGCCTGGACCTTGCGCCGGGGATCGCCGATGGAGGGGGTGGGTGAGGGGGTCACGGCATCGGGGGCTGAAGCGTGGAGACTCCCCAATGTCGGCCATTGTCGGAAGGGGGGCAACTCCGTGCGCCGGCGCCTCGCTTTTCGGGTCGGATGTGGGATGGCGTCCACATCGGACCGCACGGCGTACAGCTTGTGTACAGCATTTTGGGGGGGATCGTCCCAGTTGTGTCCACTTCCTCTTGAAGTCTGAAAGGAATCGCTGTACATTCCGTTCGTGGGTCGCCGGGATCCACGTCTGAACCCAATTTCGGGATTCGGAGACGAGTCGAGGGATCTGCGGGGGCGGTCGCCGGTCGAAGGTTCTCCTGCAGGTCCCTCTCTGTTCCCAGAGGCTCCGCCTTCGGACCAAACCAGGAACCAGAGGAAGGAACGGGACATGCCCGCAACCGCCGCGAAGTCGTCGATTCCGTCGTTCCGCTTTCGCTCCACTTCAAACTCACCGGCCCTCGCCGAGCTCAGCGACGAGGATCTCGTGACCGCTCACCTCGATGGTCGCCCGGGCGCTTTCCAGGAGCTCTTCAATCGGTACCGGGACCGGCTCGTTCACTTCATCACGCGGAAGACCGGTGACTCGGACCGGGCCCAGGACCTGGTCCAGGAGGCCTTCATCCGGGTCACCCGTCACCTTCACAGGTTCGACACGTCGAAGAAGTTCTCGACCTGGGTGTACACGATCGCGAGCAACCTGTCGAAGAACGAGCTCAGGAACCGTTCCCGGAGCCCGCTCGTGCTCTTCCAGAAGCTCACCTCCAACTGGGACGACGATCACCGTCCCCTCCAGTTCGAGGACATCTCCATGCGACCCGACGACCTCTACCGCAAGCGTTACCTGCGACAGCTCGTCGAGGAGACGGTGCAGGAGCTCCCCGAGCACCACCAGCTCGTCTTCCGCCTCAGGGAGCTCGAGGGGAAGAGCTACGAGGAGATCGCCGAGATCACCGGGGTGAACCTGGGGACGGTCAAGAGCCGCCTCCATCGCGCACGGAACTCCTTCGCCGCCAGGATCGAGACCTTCCTGAACTGACCCCTGCCGGAAGCCCGGGGCGCCGCGCGATTCCTGCCGGGCCCTCGGAAACCTCTGGTCAGGGCCCTCATCGGCCCTACATTCAGGCGGCGGCCTCCGTTCGGGGGCCGCCGCCTCCTTCATTCCCCTGTGCCCGGACGGCGACCCATGTTCGATTCGCTCCGGCAGGCCTTCCGCGAGGCCGTCGACAACTTCCGCACCGAGCTGAACCGCGACGCCGTGCCCGAGGCCGCAGGGCAGCTGATCCGAGCCATGGAGCGTGAGCTGGTCGAGTCGAAGCTGATCGTGGATCGCCTCGCCGCCGACCTCGAGAAGACCAGGAGCGAGCTTGCCTCGGAAGACGAGCAGCTCAGGGCATGCCTTCGGCGCGAGGAGATGGCGAGGCGGATCGGGGACGCCGAGACGGAGCAGCTCGCACGCGAGTTCGCCGCCCGGCACCTGCAGCGCAAGGATCTGCTCGAGGACAAGATCCGGGTCCTGGAACGCGAGATCGCGGATCGGGAGGAAGAGCTGGACCAGATGACGACCCAGCTCAAGGGCGCCCGGGCCCGCCAGGAAGCGATGGTCGCCTCGGCCGGAAGGACCGACGCGCGAGAGCGGTTGCGGGAGGCGGACGATCTTTTCGACCAGCTCGACCGGATGGCCGAACGAATCGGGGACGAGGGCGCCCGCGGAGAAGCCGCCGAGGAGCTCGCCGACGCCTTCGATGGCGGCGGCACCTTCGACCACACCCGACCCCCGCCCCCCCTCTCCGAAGACGAGATCGAGGCCCGCCTCCGGATCCTCAAGGAGCGGATGGGCCGGGAGTGAAGCCGGAGGACCGGATGCGGCTGGAACGCGGGGGGTGGAGCGGGGTGGCAGGGGATGGGAATCGGGCATAGATTTCCCGGGCTCGTTCCACCTGCGCCCGCCTGCCGACTGACGGCGCCGCGCACTCGCTTGACTGCAGCAGGATTCCAATGGAAAACTGGATCGGGATCGGTATCTGGATCGTCCTCGGGGCCCTCGTCGGGCTCTCGATGAAGATCTTCGTGAAGCGGCCGGAAGAGACACCGGGCCACGCGGTCATCCTGGCCCTCTTCGGGGCATTCGGTGCCGTCATCGGCGGCATGCTCGGGGTCGGGCTCTTCCACTTCTACGACCCGGTCGCCCTGAGCATCGGCGGGTTTGCCGGTGCTCTCGCCCTCAGCGCCCTGCTCTCCTGGGTCTACCGCTGGAGCATCCGGACGCTCACCTGAAGCGCGGAGGCCCCGGATGAACGACCTCAAGTCCAGACTCGACGCCTCCCTGGTCCGCTTCAGGGAGGAGCTCTTCGACTTCCTCCGGATTCCATCGGTCAGCGCCCGTTCCGAGTTCGACGGCGACACCCGCCGGGCCGGCGACTGGGTCGTGGCGCGGATGCGGGCCGCCGGCCTCGAGGCCGAGCTTCTCGAAACCGACGGCCACCCGGTGGCCCTGGGGGAGTGGCGCGGCGCCGGCCCGGAGGCACCGACCCTGCTCGTCTACGGGCACTATGACGTCCAGCCTGCCGAGCCCCTGGAGCTCTGGACTTCGCCTCCCTTCGAGCCCGAGCTTCGCGACGGTCGCATCTACGCCCGCGGATCGGCGGACGACAAGGGCCAGCTCTTCCTGCACCTGGCGGCCCTCGAGGTCATGCTGCGGACGCGGGGAACCCTCCCGGTGAACGTGGTGGTCCTGGCCGAGGGCGAGGAGGAGGTGGGATCCCCGAACCTCCTTCCCTTCGTGCGGAAATGGCAGGAGCGACTGGCCTGCGACGCAGTGGTGATCTCCGATTCGGCCATGTTCGCCGATGGCCTGCCGTCGCTCCTCTTCTCGCTGCGGGGACTGGCGTACGCCGAGATCCGGGTGCGCGGCGCCCGCAGCGACCTCCACTCCGGGGCGTACGGCGGTGCGGTCCCGAACCCGGCTGCGGTCCTGGCGCGGATCCTGGCGAGGCTCCACGACGACTCGGGGCGGATCACCCTTCCCGGCTTCTACGAGGACGTGGTGGATTGGGACGAGGAGACCCGGCAGGGCGTGGCCCAGCTCCCCTTCGACGACGAGGACTTCCGCCGCTCGGTCGGCGCGCCGGGTCTTTCCGGAGAGGCGGGATTCGGAACGCTCGAGCGCCTCTGGATGCGCCCGACCTGCGAGGTCAACGGGCTCCTGTCGGGGTACACCGGCGAGGGCGCGAAGACGGTGCTTCCCGCGAATGCCATGGCGAAGGTCAGCTTCAGGCTGGTGCCGGACCAGGACCCCGGGAGGGTCATCGAACAGCTTCGGGTGCACGTGGCGAGGCTCGCGCCGCCCGAGGTCGCGGTGGAGGTTCTGGAGCTGCACGGAGGCCGCCCCTGGCGGGCGCGCCCGGAGGGCCGGTTCTTCGAGGCCGCGCGAGACGCCGTCGAGGCGGCGTTCGGCGTGCCACCGGTCCTCACCGGCGAGGGGGGTTCGATTCCCATCGTCACCGACTTCGAGGAGCTTCTCGGCGCCCGGGCGATCCTGCTGGGCTTCGCGCTTCCCGGGGCGAACATGCACGCACCCGACGAGTGGTTCCCGGACAAGCACCTGGGCCTCGGCATCGAGACCCTGCTCCACTTCTACCTCCGACTGGGCTGACGAGAGCGCGTCAGCTCGTTCCGTCCCCCGGCTCTCCCGCGTCCACCATCGCGGCGGCGCGGAGAAGCGCACGGGCCTTGTTCAACGTCTCGTCGAACTCCCTCGCGGGAACGGAGTCCGCGACGATGCCGGCCCCGGCCTGGACCCAGGCGCGTCCGCCGTGGACCACGACCGTGCGGATCGCGATGGCGGTGTCCATGGTTTTCCCCCCGTATCCCAGGTAGCCCACCGCGCCCGCGTAGGGCCCCCTCCGGACCGGCTCCAGTTCGTCGATGATCTCCATGGCCCGGATCTTCGGCGCCCCCGACACGGTCCCCGCGGGAAAGGAGGCCCGGAGCACGTCCATGGCCGAGAGCCCATCCCGGAGCTCTCCCTCCACCTGCGAGACCAGGTGCATCACGTGCGAGTACCGCTCGACGACCATGAGGTCGGGAACCGTCACGCTTCCGAAGCGGGCCACCCTCCCCACGTCGTTCCGGCCGAGGTCCACCAGCATGCGGTGCTCCGCCAGCTCCTTTTCGTCGGCCCTCAGCTCGGCCTCGAGGACGCGGTCGTCGGCGGGCGTGGCGCCCCGCGGCCGTGTGCCGGCAATGGGTCGCACCGTCACCCGACCATCTTCGACCCGGACCAGGACCTCGGGAGAGGACCCCACGAGCGTCACGCCGTCCAGCTCCAGGAAGTAGAGGTACGGAGACGGGTTGAGCATCCGGAGCGCTCGGTAGAGCTCGAAGGGATGCGCATCCAGCGGAAACCCCAGGCGCTGGCTCAGCACGACCTGGAAGGCGTCACCTGCCTCGATGTACGCCCGGACACGCTCCACGGCATCTTCGAAGGCCTCTCGGGCCA
This sequence comes from Gemmatimonadales bacterium, assembly GCA_050485725.1. Classification (GTDB taxonomy): domain Bacteria; phylum Gemmatimonadota; class Gemmatimonadetes; order Longimicrobiales; family Gaopeijiaceae; genus SKNW01. The sequence continues at coordinate 4,686 of JBJHBX010000120.1, forward strand.
GGGTGCTCTCGAAGGGAGGGTCGGAGGCGGGCTCGGCGCCGAGGCGAAGGGGGGAAGGGGGTGTCCCCTCCACGAGGCGCCGTCCGGTCTCCCCGATGGCGGCCACCGCCGCGTCGTACCGCCGGCGCAGCTCGTCCACGGGGAGCCCCGGCTCCACTTCGACGGCCTGGATCGGGTGGGCTCGCCCCCGAAGGTTGTCGATGGCCAGCACCCCCCGGGTGAAGATCACGAGGGCTTCGGGAATATCGAGATCCCGACGCGCCCGGGCGGGGAGACGTTCGACGAGGCGCGCGATGTCGTAGCCGAAGTAGCCCACCGCCCCCCCCCAGAAACGGGGAAGCCCCGGAACTGCGGCGGGCGTTCGGGCCGACAGCCTCTCCTCGAGGTCTCCCAGGGGGTCCCGGGTCGCCACATCGGTCCACCCCTCGGCCGGGGTCCACCATGAGACCCGTCCGTCCGAGAGCCTCCACGCCGCGGACGGCTCGGACCCCAGGAAGGTCCAGCGGGCCCAGGCTTCGCCACCCACCACCGACTCCAGCAGGAAGCCGAAGGGTGGACGGGCGAGCTTGTGGTAGGCGGTGACCGCCGTGTCGAGGTCGAAGAGAAGCTCTCCGTGGACCGGGATCACGCGGGCGTCGCGGGCGAGCTCGACGAAGGTGTCGAAGGAAGGAACGATCTGCATCGGGCGGGGGTGGGGGGTTGGGATCGCGGCCGGAATGTCCTCGGGCCGGCATCCGAAGTCAACGGGAAGGGGTGCCTGTCGGGTGCGGGCCCTCGCCGGCCCCGGAAAAAGGCGCGAGTTCAAGGCGCGCGCGCCCCGGGGGGGCCACGCGGATCCGCGGCCTGTGTTCCTCGTCCCGCAGGAGCTCGATCGTTCCCTGGAGCCGGTGGGGGAGCGCCTCGGAGACGCCGGGAGGGACCACGGCGACCCAGCTGGCCGGAGCCTCCGACGAGACGAGTTCGTCCAGGAGACGCACCAGCGCCGCCCGAGGCACCCCCGCCCGGCCCTCCGTCAGGAGGTGAACCCTGGTGGAGGAACCATCTTCCGGACCCGCCCCCATCGCGGCGGTGGCAGCCTGCATCACGAGGGCGAGAAGCCCCTCCTCGCCGCGCGCGGCGACCCTCACCCTGCCGGTGGCCTCCACGACCAGGAGCCCGCCATCGGGCCCCTCCGCCACCCCGTCCAGGAGGCCGTCGGAGGCCTTCCTGAGGAGGTTGCCGGCGCGGCGGAGCACGACGCGAGGCACGGCCTCCCGGGCCCCGTTCGGCGCCGCGGGCACCGCCCCGGCGGGTGCGCCCGGGGTCGCAAGTCCCTCCTCCAGCCGCGCACGCAGTTCGAGGGCCCGGCGTTCCAGCGACAGGAGTTCCGGGGGCTTCTCGTCGAGCTGGCTCCGCCTGCGCTTCCACCAGGTGCCATCCTGGACCACGTCTTCCCACTCCTCTTCCAGCACCGCGAGGAGCCCGGCGAAGGCATCCCCCAGGGCGCGTCTGCAAGTGGGGCACCGGGCCTCGGGACCTTCCTCGCGCAGCGTCCGGATCCGTTCCTTGAGCTCGAGCGCCCGCTCCCGGTAGAGGACCAGCCGCGAGTCGGCGTCCTGGCGCTCCCGCGCCCAGTCGAGGGCCCGGACCTCGGCATCGCCCTCGGCCTCGATCCACTCGGCGTGAAGTTCGGCGGTCGGCGAGGGCGTCCGGGTCCCCGGGTCGACGGGCTCCTCCGCTGCCGGGGGCGCGCCGCCCGAGGAACGAGGCGGGCCGGCGGCGGTCTCCCCCGCCGAGCGGAAGAGCCCCACCGCGCTGGGGGCCCCGACCTCGACGCCTTCGAGGCGGATGCGGAGCCGGGCCTCCTCATCGGCATCCTGAAACGGGGCGTCGCCACCGCGATCCAGCTCCCGGACCAGGTGGTCCGCGAGGCGCTCGAGGTCGTCGGCCGACGTGGCGGTGACCGTCCAGAGCCCCCGGGTCAGCCGCACCTCGCCCCTCCTTCCACGGCCGGTCATCCAGGTCAGGCGCGGCGGCTCTCCCGGGGGCGGTCTCCGGATCCGGGCTCCCGCCTCGGCACCCCCCTGCCTGTCCAGGACCTCGGGACCCTCGATGCGGACCTCGAGGTGCGCGGTGCGCCTGCGGAGCCCGGCCAGCAGGCCCGGCGAGACACCTTCGGTGGGCGCGGTCACGTCGCCCCGCAGCCGCACCCGGAGAATCTTTCCCTCGATCCCTCCGGGAAACCCCTCCAGGAGCTCTCGCAGGCGCCGGGTCCCGGGCTTCGACTCGCCACCGTCCACCCGCACCGGGGCGAGGTCCACCACCGGGCGCGCGGCGACGGGGTGGAAGGTGGACGTCCCCTCGGCCAGGTCCAGGAGGAGGAAGCCCTTTTCCTCTCCCGCCTCGCGCCAGGGGTCGAGTCCGACCCGTTCGAGCGATCCGGACGAGCGGACATGCCGGCCCCATCCGATCGCGCGATGGGGTCCGCCGACGGCGACGTAGTCCCAGCCCTCGGGATCGAGTCGGAAGGGTTCCGGCGCACCGACTCCCGGGCCCTGCCCCGAGGTGGACGCCGCCCCCCGGGCCAGTTCCGGCTTCATCGGGTGGCCCCGGACAAGGAGGACGTTCCAGCGGGCGTCCGGGTCCGGGCGAAGCTCGGGGAAGGGGGGCCGAACCACGGCACGGTGAGGCACCAGGAGCACGTGGAGGCCCAGGCGCCGCACGTGGACGGCGCGGGGTGCACCGGCGGCGGCCTCCACGCCGGGCACCACGTCGAGAACCGCAACCGGGCCGGGATCGCCGGGGGCCGCCGGCGTGTCGCATTCACCCGCGATGGCGAAGACGGGCACGTCGGGGAGAAGCTCCTGGAGGCGGCGGATTCCGCGGGTCA
>JBJHBX010000121.1:0-7547 GCA_050485725.1 Gemmatimonadales bacterium
GTGGGAAGACCACCGACTCCAGGGGGAGGATCAGGCGCGTGCGCGGGGGTGGCCGGTCGGCGGGGCGGGCGTCGACCTCGGTCTCTCCGTCCACGGTCACCGAGGGCCTGCCGTCGGGCCCGACGAGCTCCACCTTGAACTTGTTCCGTCCCTCGTCGCCCCGATCCCACTCGATGGTGGTCACGAGCACCATCCGGTCCTGCTTCGCCGGGAAACCCGGGGCTGCCAGGTCGTTGAAGACGCCCTCCACGTCCATCTTTCCGTCGGGGCGCATGCGGGCCTCGTCGCAGACCATCGCGAGCTGTACGTGCATCGTTGCCAAGTCCGTCCTGAAGGGGCCCGGTCCGGGGGCCCGAGTCGGGTGGATCCGGGGGAGACCGGTGTGGAGTCGCCGCAGCGCAAGCGGGGAAACGCCAGGTGTGAACGCTGTGGCGGACCCCAAGGTAACGCCCCGCGGGCGCGGGGTCTTCCTCCCCCCCTTCCGACTCCCCGATGGGTTGAGATCGGGGCGCTTTTCCGTTACCTTGACATGCTGCATTCGCACCACAGTTTCAGGGCCGCGGGGGTCGACTCCACCCGGGCCGGAAGCATAGACCGGAGGTTTCATGACCGACAGGAACAAGCTCAAGGATCGCGCCCGGGACGAGCTCTTCAGCCACATCAACCGCTGCGGCGTGCTGAGCGCGGCCGAGGAAGAGCAGAAGCACTGGATGGACGAGACGATGGAGTACCTCGGGGAGCGCTACCCCGACCTCACTGACGCCGACCTGAAGGAGCTCTACACCGTCGGGATGCGGTTCTGCCGCCCTGCCATTCCCCACGGCCGTCCCGGAACGGGCTCGGCGGTGGTGGAGAACGGCGCGGCGGAGTCCGAGGCTTCGGCCGAGCCGGTGGGAGCCGGCGTCGGGATGCCCGCCTCGGCCTGACCGTTCCAGGTCCGCAGGATCCCCCGACCCGGCCTCGGCCGACGGGGAGCAGGAAGAGAGAGGGCGGCCCCGTCGCGGGGCTGCCCTCTCGTGCGTTCCGGGGCCACGTTCCCCCGAGCCACTTCCGCGCGCGCGAGAGGCCTCGTAGATTCACCGAAGCGTCCCCCGCGCCGGCCGGGCGCCGGCCCACCCTCGTCCCTGGCGGAGAACTTCCCGCGATGCCCGACGGCTTCTGGACCTCAGAAGAGTACGACGAGCGCGCACACGATCTCTACAACGACGGGGACTACGACGGAGCCCTCGAGACCCTGAAGGAGGGTCTCGCGCTCTATCCCGATGCAGTCGAGCTCTACGTGGGGCTGGGGTACGCCCGCCTGGCCCGTGAGGAGTTCGCCTGGGCCCGCCAGGCCTTCCACCACGCCCTTTCCCTCGAGGCGAGCCACGAGGATGCCCTTGTCGGCATGGGCGAGGTTCTCCTGCGGCTGGGGGAGACCCCGAAGGCGCTCCGGCTTTTCGGACGGGTGGTGGACATGGGCTTCGGCGATGATGTCGAGCTGATGCTCACGATGGGGCGCGCCCTCTACCGCGACGGCCTCCACGCACAGGCGCGAGACGTCTTCGCGGGACTCGTGGCGGCCCGGCCCGACTCGGCGGAGGCGGCGGCGGCGCTGGCCTACGCGCTCCACCGGCTGGGCGACGACGTGGGTGCTTCCCGCCAGCTCCGGCGGGCCCTCCGCATCGCGCCCGACCTTCACGAGGCACGGATCTACCTGGGTCACGTGCTGTACGATCGGGGGGACGGGGTCGGCGCTCTCCGCGAGTTCGAGCGTGTTCCCCCTTCCGAGCACTGGGATCCGCTGGCGCTCTACCGGCTGCTGGAGCTCAAGTCCGGCGTGCTGCAGTGGAGCGACGAGGACCCGCGCCTGGACCCGTGGAGAAGCCGGCTCGACGAGCTCGAGCAGTTCGACGACGATCCGGTGGAACGTCTCCTCGCCGAGGTCGAGGCCAGGGTCGGCGGCGAGGATCCCCTCTGGTCGCTCCGAGACGAGAACCAGCTGGAGCTCTTCGACGCTGGCGCCGGGAGCGACGACGACGTGGAGGTCTCGGTCCGCCTCCCCGGTGGGCTTTCGTTCCGGGGCAGCTGGATCGAGGTGGTTCGCCAGATGCGGGACGAGGCCGGGTTCCGGCACGAGTCCGTCCAGCACTTCATGCGCCGGCTCACCGAGGGCTGGCACGAGCGCGCCGGGGTCGAGATCCCGGCTACCGACCCGGAGTCCTTCCTGCGCGGAGCGGCGGAGGCGGGGCTGATCCGGCTCCGGATCGATTACTGACACCGCCGGCGATGGCGGGAGGGGACGTGGGAATGACGCTGGACGCCCGGATCGTGGATCGGTTCTTCCAGGTGCTCGTCGAGGAGATCCGGGCGCGACATCCGGAGTACCTTGAGCGCTCCTTCACCGTGGCGGAGATCTACCAGTCCCTGGTCCCGTACCGTACCCATCGGGACCGCATCGGCGTGGAGCTGAACGGCGACTATGAAGAGGCGCTCCTCGGAATGCTCGTCGGGGACCCGCCCTACCTGAAACTCGAGTCCGAGCCGGCCCGCGAGCGGATCCGCCGCGAGCTGGCGTCGAAGAACCCGAACACCGGGATCTTCCGGGAGTACGCCGCGCTGGGCGTCCGGCTGAGTTCCGACCGGCTTCCCGACGCGGAAGAGGAAGCCGGCACGACGACGTCCCCCGGCCGGGGCGCGGAGCCCGACGCCGAGGCGCTCGATGCTCCCGGCCCCGCGGCTGCCAACGGGAAGCCCGTCGCCGACGATGTGCCGACGCCCCCCGGGCGTGGTGACACCGTTCTGCCGGCTGAGGCGCACTCGGGAGAGGAGGCGCGGCCGGAAGAGTGCCCGGCCTGTGACGCCCCCCTTCCCGATCGGCCCACGCTCCGTTTCTGCCCCTCGTGCGGGACGAACGTCCTGGTCGTGCCCTGCGCCTCGTGTGGCGAGGAGCTGGACCGGGACTGGTCGTTCTGCGTCGCGTGCGGGGCGCCCGCCTCCGGGTGAAACCACGCGCCGGCGGGCCCGGGCGCCTCCTCCTGGTCATCGCGCTCCTCGGCGTGCTTCCCGGCTGCCTGCGCGAACCCCCGCCGCCAACGGATCCCGCGCTCGCCGAGGCACTCGGACTCGCACCGTCGACCCCCATCTACCGTGTCGACCTGGTGGATCGAGGCGGACGCGTCGGCGTCTTTCCGGTCGGCCTCGATCTCGTTCCAGGCGCGGTGGTCCAGTTCGTGACCCGGGACCGACGGGTCTACTCGGTCCACTTCGAACGGGACGGCGTGCCCAGCCAGGGGTGGGCGTTCCTCGATGCCGCGGGACAGACGGCATCTCCACCCCTCGTGGAGGAGGGTGCACGCTTCGTGGTCTCCTTCGAAGGCGCGCCCCCGGGCACGTACCGCTTCCGGATCCAGGGGCAGGGCGAGGCGGCGGAGGGAGAGCTCCGGCTGGGTGCCGGCGGCTGATCCGGGGGCCCGGCCGGGGGGCCCCATGGTTCCGCGGCGGCAATGGCATCGAGGGGGTGGGGGTGGTATACTCCCCGCGCCCTCGGCTCGCTTCCGGCGGGGCCGCCGGGAGCCGGGCCCGGGCATCCCTTCCGGGTTTCCAACGACGGGCCGAGTTTCCAACGACGGGCCGAGTTTCCAACGACGGACAACGACGATGGCCGACCGAAAGAACCTGGGGCAGGTCCTCGAGCAGTACGGGCGCATCTCCCCGGCCGACCAGGAGAGCGCGCTCGAGTACCAGCGCGAGCACGGCGGGTACTTCGGCGAGGCGCTGGTGGCGCTCGGCATCATCACCCACGAGGAACTCGAGTTCGGGCTGGCGGCCCAGTTCGACCTTCCCTACGTCTTCCCCGAGGCCGAGGCCATCGATCACGACGCCGCCCAGATGGTCTCGCCCGAGTGGGCGCTGGCGCACGGTGCGCTTCCGATCGCCCGGACCCCCGATGCGCTGACCGTGGTCGTCGATTCGCCCCTGAAGGCCGCCATGGTGCAGGAGCTCGAAGCCCGCACCGGGCTCGAGATCGACCTCGCCATCGCTTCGCCCGGGCGGATCCGGGAGCTGATCCGCCACGTCTTCGGCTCCGGCGACGACGAAGAGGTCGAGCTGCGACCGGCCACCGGCGTCGACGACTTCCTGGACGAGGCGCTGGCCTCGGGCGCCCTCCGGATGGGGGTCTCCCTGCGCGCCCGGAAGGTGATGGGATGGTGGGAAGAGGGGGGCCGCGTGGTCCGGCGCCACCTGACCTCCGGATGGCCCGGCGCCCTCCAGCGTCGCATGCGTCCCGAGCTTGCGGAGCTCCGTGACCAGGCCGGAGAGCCGCGCGAGGCCCGGCTGGAGTGGGGAGGGACCGAGCTCCCCGTCCGCCTCCGCCGGGTGTCTTCGGAATCCGGCGAGGAGCTGGTCCTCGAGCTCCGCCGGGTCGAGGAGGAACCCGCCGTCTTCGACCCTCCGCCCGCGAGCATCATCGACGAGGTGCGCCTGCTCGTCCGGTCCGGCGCGGGCCGCTTCCTGCTCCGGACCGAGCCCGACTCCCTTGGCGTTGAGCTTCTTCCCCACCTCCCCCGGCTCCTTCTCGGCCCCGACGTGCGGGCGGTCCACCTGCGGCCTCCGGGAGGGGAGTCCCGGACCTTCTCGCTGGACCTTCCCGAAGACCCGAAGGAGGCGGCCGAGCTCCTGGAGCGGTGCCGCGCCTTCCGGCTGGACTGCGCGACCGCACGTCTCGGGGGCTCGACAGGGGTGATCGCCGGGCCCCTCGCCCGGGCGGCGGGTGCCGTGATCGCCCTGGCGGATACGGACGAGGATGCGGTCCTGGGCGCCGCCGGCTTCCGCTGGCTGATGCGCGTGAGCCGGGAGGAGGGCGAGCGCCTGCGCTGGACGGTGCGCCCCATCGCCACGAGCGCCCGATAGGGCTCCGGCTCCCCCGTGCCCCCACTTCTCCCCGACCGAAACGCGCCATGGCCCAGATCGACCAGTTCCTGAAGGTGCTCGCCGAGCAGGGTGGCTCGGACCTGCACCTGACCACCGGATCACCGCCCCTGATGCGCCTGCACGGGCACCTGCAGCCCTTCAAGTTCCGTGAGCTCTCCCCGAAGGACATGGAGACGCTGATCTTCGAGATCATGGAGGAGGAATGGCGCATGCGCTTCCTCGACACCATGGACTTCGACTTCGCCTACGAGATCACGGGTGTCGCCCGGTTCCGGGTCAACGTCTTCCACCAGCGGAAGGGACTGGGAGCGGTCTTCCGGACGATCCCCTCCAAGATCCTGACCGCCGACGACCTGGGGCTCTCCGAGGCGATCCGGAACTTCTGCATGCTCTCGAAGGGGCTCGTGCTGGTCACGGGGCCGACGGGGTCCGGCAAGTCCACGACGCTGGCGGCCATGGTCGACCTGATCAACGAGTCCCGCCCCGATCACATCCTGACGATCGAGGATCCGATCGAGTTCACGCATCCGAACAAGAAGTGCCTGGTCAACCAGCGGGAGATCGGAACGAACACGAAGAGCTTCGCCGCGGCGCTCCGGGCCGCCCTCCGCGAGGATCCCGACGTGATCCTGGTGGGGGAGATGCGGGACCGGGAGACGATCGAGCTGGGGATCACCGCGGCCGAGACCGGACACCTGGTCTTCGGGACCCTGCACACGAACTCGGCCCCGAAGACCGTGGACCGGATGATCGACGTCTTCCCCGCCGACCAGCAGGAGCAGATCCGCTCGATGCTGGCGGAGTCCCTGAAGGGCGTGGTGTCCCAGGTCCTGCTGCGGAAGAAGGGGGGGAAGGGAAGGGTGGCCGCACAGGAAATCATGGTGGGCACGCCCGCGATCGGGAACCTCATCCGCGAGAACAAGCTGCACCAGATCCCCTCGATGATCCAGACCGGGAAGAAGGACGGGATGCAGCTCCTCGACCAGCATATCATGGAGCACTTCATGTCCGGGCTCGTCGACGCGCGCGAGGCCTACATGAAGGCGAGCAACAAGGCCCTCTTCCGTCCGCACCTGCAGGAGCCTCCGCCGAAGGAGAGCTTCGCGTGAATCCGGCCCCCGGCAATGCATCGCCCATGTCCGGGGATGCACCCCGGGAGGCGGATGACGGCGATGGACCCGCCGGCCCTCGGGCCGTGGCGGTGGCGGGATGCGGACTCATGGGGAGCGGCATCGCGGAGACGGCTGCCGCGGCCGGTCTCGACGTCGTCGTGCTCGAGATCGACGACGAGGCGCTCGCGGCCGGTCGGGAGCGAGTCCGGCGCTCGCTGGCGCGGGCCGTCGAGAAGGACCGCCTGTCGGAAGAGGACCGGGACCGGGTCCTCGCGCGCATCCGCTGGACCACCCGGCTGGAGGCGCTGGCCGACCGGGAGCTCGTGGTCGAGGCCATCGTCGAGGAGCTCGGTCCGAAGCTCGCGCTCTTCCGCGCGCTGGACGAGGTCGTGTCGATGGACGCCGTCCTCGCCACGAACACCAGCTCGCTGCCGGTCACCGACCTCGCGGCGGGAACGAAGCATCCGGAGCGGGTCCTGGGGATCCACTTCTTCAACCCCGTCCCGGTGATGAGGCTCGTCGAGGTCGTGGCCACCGTGGTCACGGCTCCCGGCCCGCTCGACCGCGCACGCGCCTTCGCACGCGCACTGGGGAAGGAGATCGTCGATGCGCCGGACCGGAGCGGCTTCGTCGTGAACCGGCTCCTCGTTCCCTACCTCCTGGACGCGATCCGCGAAGTCGAGGCCGGGACCGCGGGCATCGACGCGGTCGACCGGGCCATGGTCCTCGGCTGCGGGCACCCGATGGGGCCCCTTGCCCTCTGCGACTTCGTCGGGACGGACACGCTGCTCCGCATCGCCGAGATCATGTTCGACGAGTTCCGGGAGCCCCGCTTCGCACCGCCGCCACTCCTGCGGCGCATCGTGGCTTTGGGTCGACATGGTCGGAAGTCGGGTCGAGGGTTCTACGACTGGACGGTGGACCCACCCCGGCCGCTTCGTACCTGACGAGGCGAGTACGCACAAAAACGCCCCCTCGACCGGCGGTCGAGGGGGCGCTTCCCGGAAGTGTGCCGGGCGAGAACCCGGTCAGCGGCGGGGACGATCGTCGCGGCGAACCCGCCGACGCTCGCGGCGAATCGCCGCTTCCCTCTTCCGCTTCCGCTGGGCACTCGGCTTCTCGTAGAACCGACGCTTGCGGAGCTCGGAGTAGAGCCCGGAGCGCTGGACCTTCCGCTTGAACTTGCGGAGCGCCCGCTCGAGGTTCTCGCCTTCCTGCACGATCACTTCCAAGGCTATCACCGTCCTTCGGATGGAGAGAAACAGTACATCAGAATCCGAAACATAGCCCTCCGCGCGATCCCCTTCAAGTTTGCCGGAGCCGCGGAGCTACGGATCCCGCTCAGTCCTCGTCGACGCCGCCCCGGTGGAGGGCGTGGCTGTAGGAACGGTAGGTCTCGGGGTGCGCGAGGTAGTCCTCGGCCCAGGCCTCGAAGGGCGGAAGGGGGAGGAGTCGCTCCAGGTGGTCCACCACCATCATCGCGAACTGCAGTCGGTCCCGCGCCCCGAAATCGAAGCTTCG
>JBJHBX010000122.1:0-7544 GCA_050485725.1 Gemmatimonadales bacterium
CTCGCCGCCACCGGTTCGTCGCCCCGCCCCATCCACAACAACTGCTCCGGGAAGCACGCGGCCATGCTGGCACTCGCGAGGCACCACGGGTGGCCCCTGGACGATTACCACGTCGCGGAGCACCCGGTACAGGTGCGGATGGCCGCCGAGGTGGCACGCTGGACCGGATGCCCGGAGGATGACCTGGGGCGTGGCGTGGACGGATGCGGCGTGGTCTGTTTCTCGGCGCCCCTCCATGCGCTGGCGCGGGGGTACGCCGCGCTGATGGCGGGCCGGGACAGCGGGGATCCGGGGCCTGCCGCGGTCCTGGGCGCGATGATCGCCCATCCCTTCCTCGTTGCGGGGACGGGTCGCCTGTGCACCGCGCTGATCGAGGCGGGAGAGGGGTCGATCGTGGCGAAGGTCGGCGCGGAAGGGGTCTACGGCGCCGCAGTCCGGCTTCCATCCGGAGGTGGAAGGGGTGGTTCGGCGACAGCGGCGGAGCCGACCGTCGCGGGGATCGCGGTCAAGGTGGAGGACGGCTCCCGGCGGGCGGCGGAGGTGGCCCTGGTGGCCGTCCTGGACGCCATTGCGGACCGCTTCGGGGGTGGTGGCGTGCCCCCCCGAAAGGCGCTGCCGGATCGGCTCCTCGAGGCTGCAGGGCCCTGGAGGCGTCCCCCGGTTCCGAACACCCGGGGCGAGGCGGTGGCTCACCTGGAGCCCCACCTGGCGCTCGGCTGGCGGCCACGGGGAACCCGCTCGGCCCTTCGGCCCGGCATGCGGGTGCTGGTACGGGCGGCAGCGGCGCAGGCCGCCCGGGACCCGGGGGGACTCGAGCGGGAGCTGCAGGAGGTGTCGGCCACCCTCGATGCCGGTGACCTGTCCGATCTCGAGGTGGAGGAGGCACTCCTGCAGTCGTACCTCTTCCTGGGTTATCCGTCGGCGATGGAAGCCCTCGCCCGCTGGCGCCGATTCCGGTCCCGCCCCGGGGTCGGAGGCGTGCACGAACCCCCGGAACGGTGGGAGCAGCGCGGTCCGGAAGTCTTCCGCCGCGTCTACGGCGCGCAGGTGGGAGGACTCCGCCGAAACGTGGCGGCGCTCCACCCCGAGATGGACCGCTGGATGGTCGTGGAGGGATACGGCAAGGTCCTGGGACGTCCCGGGTTGCCCCTCCGGGACCGCGAGCTCCTCGTGATCGCGGTGCTGGCGGTACAGGATACGCCCAGGCAGCTTCACTCCCACCTCCGTGGCGCGCTTCGGAACGGGGCGTCCGCGGCCGAGATCGATGCACTCCTGGGCGAGATCGACGGGTGGTTCCCGGACCGGGCGGTGCGCGAGGAGGCGTGGGAGACGTGGCGGGCGGTTCGCGCGAGGCACGAGGGCAGACCCGAGGACGACGGCCCCGCGACGGAGCCGGAGCATGCTGGAACGGAGCGAGGGGGAAACGATGTTCATTGACCAGGTCACGATCCGGGTGGAGGGCGGCGTGGGTGGCTCGGGCGCCGACTCCTTCCGCAGGGAGTCCTTCGTGCCGAGGGGTGGTCCCGACGGAGGGGACGGCGGTCGCGGCGGAAGCGTGATCCTCGAGGTGGACCCCCAGCTCTCGACGCTGATGGACTTCCGCTACCTGGCCGAGTACAGGGCCGAGCGGGGCCAGCACGGCATGGGGAGCAACAAGACGGGTCGAAGCGGAGAGGACATGGTCCTCCGCGTCCCCCCCGGAACCCTCGTGCGGGATGCCGATTCCGGAGAACTCCTCGGGGAGCTCCTGGAGGAGGGTGCGCAGCTCGTCGTGGCCACTGGCGGGCGGGGCGGGCGGGGGAACGCCCGCTTCGCGACGGCCACGAACCAGGCGCCGCGCCGCTGGGAGCCGGGCGAGGAGGGCGAGTCGCGGACGATCGAGCTCACGCTGAAGCTGATCGCGGATGTCGGGCTGGTGGGGGAACCGAACGCCGGGAAGTCGACCTTCCTGGCGGCGGTCTCGGACGCCCGGCCCAAGGTGGCGGACTATCCCTTCACGACGCTCAAGCCTGGGCTCGGTGTCGTGAGGCTCCCGGATTTCCGGAGCTTCGTGGTTGCCGACATCCCGGGGATCATCGAGGGTGCCGCCGAAGGGAAGGGGCTCGGTCACCAGTTCCTCCGGCACATCGAGCGCACCCGGTCGCTGGCGCTCCTGGTCCCGGTGGACGACCCGGATCCGCAGGCCACGTACATCCGGCTGCTCGGCGAGCTCGAGCAGTACAGCCCCGAGCTCGCCCGGCGTCCGCACTGCGTCGTGGTGACGAAGACGGACCTCCTCGCGCCGGACGAGGCCCCCCCTGCCATCGACGCGCCAGGGGCCTGGGGCAGCTTCGCGATCTCGGCGGTGGCCCGGCAGGCCCTCGAACCGCTCCTGGAGGCCCTCTGGAAGCGCGTCAGGGATGGCGCGCGGAACCTTCCCGAGCCTTCCTTCCACCCGGAAACGGAGCCCGGGGCGCCGGGACCGGACGGCCCCGGTTCCGAGCGCCGGGCGGCGGACGGAACCGATCTGGACGACGAGGAGGCGTGGTGGGGGGGCGAGCCGCTCTGACCGATGCAGGGGGACGCGACGCTGCAGCTGCCGGGGGAGCCACGTCGATGGAGCCCCAGGTCGAGGCGCTGATCGCCCTGACCCTCCTTCCCGGGATCGGCGACAGGAGGGCCCGGCGACTCCTCGCCGGAGCCCCGTCGCGGGAGGCGGTCCTTCGTTCGATCCGGGCCGGCCGTCCGGGCGTGCCGGAGACGGCGGTTCAGGCCCTCGCCGGAGACGGGATCCTGCGGGAGGCCCGCCGCATCGCCAACGTCGCTCGTGCAAGCGGGATCCGCGTCCTGGGCGTGGACGAGCCCGGGTACCCGGAGCGCCTGCTCCGGCTGCATGATCCACCTGCCGCGCTGTACCTGAGGGGCGATGAAGCACTCCTTCGCGCCCCCGCGATCGGGATCGTCGGCTCCCGTCGGTCGACCGCGGCGGGGCGACGTACAGCGGAACGGATTGCCTCGGAGCTGTCCGGACTGGGCGTCACCGTGGTGAGCGGGCTTGCAGCGGGAATCGACGGCGCCGCACACCGGGGTGCGCTGGCGGGGTCGGGCCGAACCGTCGCGGTGCTCGGGCGCGGACCGGACCGCGCCTACCCCCTCGACCATGCCGATCTCTTCAGGCGCATCGCGGCGGAGGGCCTCCTCGTCAGCGAGTTTCCGCCCGGCGTCGCCGCCCGGCCCCACCACTTTCCCAGGCGGAACCGGGTGCTCGCGGCCATGGGATTCGGCCTGGTCGTGATCGAGGCCCGGGCCCGCAGCGGGGCGCTCCTCACGGTGGACCATGCACTCGACATGGCCATCGAGGTGATGGCGGCTCCCGGGGCGCCGGATTCCCCCTCGTCCGAGGGAACGAACCGGCTCATCCGGGACGGGGCGGCACTGGTCACGACGGGACGCGAGGTCCTCGAGGTGCTGGGGGTGGTGGTCCCTCCCGACCCGGAGCGACAGGTGGGCACGGGGCGACGGCTCGGAAGACTCCCCGAGCCTCAGCGGAGCCTCTTCGCCTCGCCGGCCCGCATGCTCCTCGAGGGCCGAAGTGCCCCGGGGAGCGCAGCCTGGCGCGAGGAGGAGGACGCGGTCGCCGCCCGGGTCCTGGGGCGCCTGGGGCTTCGCCCGGCGGCCATCGAGCCCCTCCTCGAGCGGATCGGACTTCCCCCTTCGAGGACGCTCGCGGCGCTGACGCGGCTCGAGCTCGCCGGGCGGGTCCGGCGCGAGCCCGAGGGCTGGATCCGCACGGATGGCCCGGGATGACTGCGCCGAGGCCCCGATGGCGGCACCTGTACCTCGCCGTACCGACCGCCGCCCGGGATGAGCCGGAGCGCTGGGCCTCGGCCCTCCGCGACGAATGCACCCTCCGCGGGCTGGCGTGGGCGCCTGGAGCCGTGCCGGCAACGATCCTGGTGGGCGGGGAGGCTCCGGAGGTGCTTGGACCACGGCTCCCGGTGCTGGTGCGCGAGGCCGCCGGGCTCGGCGGTGCGGCCGGGGTCTCCGAATGGACCGTCGAGATCGCTGCACCGGACGGGCTCCGGCGCTGCGTCCATGACTGGGTGGCCGGGGGGGTGACCCGGGTGGCGCTCCGCGGCGCCGGCGCGAAACCGGCCGTGGTGGACTGGCTCGTCCGGGCGGTACCGGGGGTCCGGGTCGACGCGGAGCTGCCCATCGACGCATCCTGGGAGCCCGGGCCGGGGGGGCGGATGGGGGCGCTGATCGACGCGGGCGCATCGTCGGTTTCCCTGACCGAAGCCGAGGAAGGATATGCGGACCGCGCCTCCGCGTGGTTCGCGGCCCTCGACGCCGCCCTCGATCGAGGGTGGAAGGCGGCGGATCTTGCCGCGGTCCATGCACCGGGAACGGAGCCGCGCCACCCCCGGGCGATCCGGGGCCGCGAGCCGGTGCTCGGGCTCGGGCCGGGCGCCGTGACCTTCCGGCACCCGGAGCGCCGCTGGAACCATCGGACCTTCCACTCGTATCTTGCTGCCATCGAGACAGGAACGGATCCAGTCGCGGGATCGGAGCGGCTCGGCAGGGCGGAGGGTCGCCTCGAGCGGATCTGGTGCCGCCTGCGAATGGTTGCGGGGCTCCGCTGCCCGAAGGTGGAGGAGGGCCCCGTGACCGAGTGGGAACGACGAGGCTGGGTCCGGCGGGAGGGCGCCCGGATCCTGCCGACGCCGGCGGGGTGGCTCCAGGCGGATCGCCTGGCCGTGGAGCTCTCCCTCCACCTGCAGGGAGAGCCCGACCGCGGCTGAGGAGGGCCCGAAGGATCCCGCCGCTCGGTGGACGGGGCGATCCCGGCGACCGGGGGAGGGGTGGGGGGCCGGACCGGGGTGGGGGGTCGACGAGGGCCTTCCCTTCCGAGAACTTCAGAGGATGATGGTGGAACGGCACGAAACGGAGCGCGAGGCTCGCGCGGGGGACCCGGAGCTCACCGAGCGTGAGCGAAAGGTGCTCGAAGCCGTCGTGCGCACCTACGTCGAGACCGCGGAGCCGGCGGGGAGCCGAAGCGTGACCCGGCGGTTCGACCTGGGAGTCTCGCCCGCCACGGTCCGGAACACGATGAGCGACCTGGAGGAGAAGGGCTACCTGTACCATCCCCACACCTCGGCGGGGCGGGTTCCCACGGACCGGGCCTACCGCATCTTCGTCGACCACCTGATCCACCCCGCCCCGCTGACGGCGGAAGAGCAGGACCGGATCGCGCTGGAGCTCGAGCGGGGCGGCGTGTCCGCGGTGGAGCAGCTCGTCCGCCGGGCGACGCGGGCCCTCGGGCTCCTCTCCCAGGAGCTCGGCGTCGCGATGGGGCCGCACCTGGCGTCGGCCGTGCTCGAGCGCCTCGACATGGTCCGGGTCTCCTCGACGAAGGTCCTCCTCGTGGCCCAGGTCCGGAGCGGCGTGGTCCGCACCGTCTACGTGGACCTGGTCTCCGAGGTCCCCGAGGACACGCTCGTCACGCTGACCGTGCTCCTGAACGAACGGCTCGCCGGTCTGACGCTGCGGGAGATCCGCGAAACGGTGACCGAACGGATGCGGGGCGCCGCGCCCCCCGACGACCCGGCTGCCGAGGAGATCCTGAACATCTTCATGCAGTCGGGTTCGGAACTCTTCGACTGGCCCGAGGTCGAGGGGAGTTCCGTACACCTGGGGAACGCATCGGTCCTCGCCGCGAAGCCCGAGTTCACCTCGGGGGAGCGGCTCAAGGGGCTGATGGAGCTGACCGAACGCCGTGACCTGCTGGCCGACGCGCTCCGGGTGCGGTCCCACGGTGGCTCCCTCCGGATCACGATCGGCGGGGAGAACCCCCACTCGGAGCTCCACGAGTTCACGCTGGTCACAGCCGAGTACCGCTTCGGAGGGCTGAAGGGCGTGATCGGCGTGATCGGTCCGACGCGCATGCCCTACGAGAAGGTGATCACGATCGTCGAGCACACCTCGACCCTGGTGAACCGAATCCTCCGCTGAACGTACCGGTGCGGCGATCCGACCGCGACCCGGTCCGGACGCCCCCGGCACCCACCTCGCACGACCTGGAATGACGACCTCCCGAATGGCCGATTACTACGAAACGCTCGGCGTGCCCCGCGACGCCGACGCCGAACGGATCAAGAAGGCGTACCGAAAGCTCGCCATGGAGTACCACCCCGACCGCAACAACGGCTCGAAGGAGGCGGAGGAGCGGTTCAAGGAGATCTCCGAGGCGTGGGAGGTCCTCCGGGATCCGGAGCGCCGCGCGCGCTACGACCGCTTCGGGCCCGAGGCCGCCCGGGCCGGGGGGCCGGGGGGCGGGTTCCAGGCCGGTTTCGACCTGCAGGATGCCCTCGAGATGTTCATGCGGGACTTCGGCGGTCGGGGTGGCGGGTTCGAGGACCTCTTCGGCGGGGGCCGTCGCCGCTCCCGCGGTGGGGGCGACCGCACGCGCAAGGGGGAGACCCTGCGCGTGACCCTCCCCCTGACCCTGGCCGAGGTCGTTCACGGAACGACCCGGCGGATCCGGCTGCGCCTCCTCGAGCCCTGCGACCGCTGCAGTGGGCGCGGTTCCGCCGATGGTGCCGAGCCCGCCCCCTGCGCCACCTGCGGGGGAACCGGTGAGGAGCGCGTGGCCCAGCGCTCCGTGTTCGGCCAGTTCGTATCGCTCACCACCTGCCGCAGCTGTCACGGGGAAGGCGTGTTGATCGCCGACCCCTGCAGCGCCTGCCACGGAGAGGGTCGTGCCCGCGGCGAGTCCGAGGTCGAGGTCGAGGTGCCCGCCGGGGTCACCGGAGAGAACTACATCACGCTCCGGGGGCGGGGGAACGTGGGTCCGAGGGGTGGTCCGAGGGGCGACATCATGGTCCTTCTCGAGGTCGAGGAGGATCCCCGCTTCGTCCGCGAGGGGAACCACCTGGTGGTCGACGTCCCGGTGACCTTCGCCCAGGCGGCACTCGGCGACCGGATCGACGTCCCGACGGTGGATGGCACGGTGTCGGTCGAGCTCCCGGCCGGGATCCAGTCGGGACAGGCGCTCCGGGTCCGGGGGCAGGGGGTGCCGGAACTGAACGGCCGCGGGAGGGGAGACCTGATCGCCCGGATTCGCGTCTGGACGCCCGAGACGCTCAGCGGCCGGCAGCGGGAGCTCTTCGCTTCGCTCCGGGAGCTCGAGGACCCCGCACCCGACGGGGCGCCGGGCCCCGAGGAAACGGCGGGCGCGCGTCGAGGGTTCTGGTCGAGGGTCAAGGAGGCCTTCACCCCGTGACGCCGGACCGGTGGCTCGTCCTGCACGTACCCGCCCCTCCCGACGAGGCGCTCCGCGAACGGATCGTCGCGCTGCTGATGGAGGCGATGTGGTCGGCCGAGTCCCCGCGCGGCGTCGAGGAGCGGGACGACGGGCTCGTGGTCTACCTGCCGCCTCCGGACGACGGCGTTCCGGCCATCGTTCAGGCGCTCAAGGCCGCCCTCCGTGACGAGGGGCTCCACGCCGCGGCCGCCGGTGTGCGTCCCTCCTGGCAGCCCCACGAGGCCTGGGCGGACCACTGGCG
>JBJHBX010000123.1:0-7521 GCA_050485725.1 Gemmatimonadales bacterium
CAACTCTGGCAGCTCGACCGGCAGAGACTGCTATACGAGGAACTGGAGGGAACAGGCGGGGGCGATTCCTCCGCGGTCTAGCGAGGGCATCGTGGCGGCGCTCCGGCTCACTCACCTCCCCTCCACGGGGCCCGCCACGGCCCGCCCCCCGCCCGGCCCACCCGCCGGCCGGGCGGCCCCACCCCACCCGCCCGGTCTTCCTGCCCGCCTCCTCCGCATCCCACGCGAGCACCCTCTCGAGACCGCACCGGGACCTGGACGAGTGCCTGGAAGGCGAGACCTGATCTCCGTCAGCGGGGGGTGAAGGGCGCACCCGGCGGTACGGGGTTACCCCGCGTCCCGATCCCTTTCCTCGGCAATCTTCCGCAGTGCGGATTCCGCGCCTTCACCCCACTCGACGAGTGCCTCGAGCGCCTTCAGGCCGTACTCGAGCGTGAGATTCCAGTACACGTGCTCGGGATGAAGCGCTGGCTCCGCGTCCAGACGGGCCTTGACGGCTCGGAGTTGTTCCAGCGAATGGGCGAACCCGTCGCGCTGGACCCGCAGGTCCCGGATCAGGTGGTCGGGGTTCGCATGTCGCCCCAGGAAGATCCGAAGCAGGACTTCGTTGCGGGGACGTTGCGGGGCAGGGGGTTCGGCGAACCACGCTTCGAGCGCGGCTCTGCCCTCGTCCGTGATGGAATACAGCTTTCGGTCGGGCCGCCCTTCCTGCCGTTCCACCGAACGTTCCACGAGGCCACGCTGGTGCAGTCGGCGGAGCATCGGATAGAGGTGTCCAAAGCTCTCCGACCAGAAGTGACTCAGGCGCTCCTCGACCAGCTTCTTGATGTCGTACCCGGACAGAGCCTCGACCGCGATGAGGCCGAGAATTGCGAATTCCGTGGGATTGACGCGTGCCATGAGGCGATTCCTTCGGTACCGACGGAGCTCCCTAGGGTTGCGGGCGCGGTGGCTGCGCCGCCGTCCGAAGAAGAGCCGTGACGATTGGGGTAACATCCACGGCGTGTGCGTTGGTCAGTACCACGGCCGTGATCCCGCTTCGTGGATCATGAAATGCCGACGCCGAGTACCCCGCGGAGTTTCCCTTGTGGCCCAGAAGGGGTCGTCCCTCCTCCTCGATCCGCAAGAGCCCCAGACCATACCTGTTCCCGTCCGGACGGTCCACCCAGCTCGTCATCCGGTGCCACTCTGCTTCACCGAGGAGGTCCCCTCGGGCCAGGTCGTGGAGGAACCGAGCGGCGTCCGGCGCTGACGCAACCACGGCACCCGCAGGTCCCGCCGACGTCCGGAACGCGGTCCAGGGCATCAGGAGAGATACCGGCTGCGGCGTACCGGACCCGGACGGATCGATGTACGCAGCGGCCAGGGCCACTCCCTCCGGATCGTTCGCACCGTACCACGTCTCGGCGAGCCGAAGCGGATCGAGCACGCGGGCCCTGAGAACGTCCGCGAACGTGGAGTCGGTCACGCTCTCCACGATCGCTCCGAGAAGGTGGAATCCGGTGTTGGAGTAGCGCCAGCCGGCGCCCGGCTCGAAGTGCGGGCTCCCCATGCGCCCGATCACGTCGTCGAGGGTCCAGATCCTCGTGGGGTCTCCCAGCACGGCGGGCACGAAGTCCGGCTCCTGGAGTGGGTCGTGGAGACCATGGGTGTGGCTCAGGAGCTGAGCCACCGTGATCGCGTCGGACCCGGGGAGATCCGGGAACCAGGCGCTCAATCGGTGTTGCAGATCGAGGCGCCCTTCCTCTACGAGCTTCAGGACCATTGTCGCCGTGTAGACCTTGGAAATGCTCCCCAACTCGAAGGCGGTGGCGGCCGTGGTGGGGCGGTTGGGTGCCGCCCATCCGCTGGCGCCCTCCCACTTCGTGCCGTCTGCGAAGATCACCGCTCCCGTCGTTCCCGGAATGTCGAGGGCCGCTCTGGCCGAATCGAGGACCGCCTGGAGCGGCGAGTCCTGGGCGGCGACCGCAGGGCTCGGGACCGCCAGGGTCGCGAGCATCGTGATCAGGATCCGGCGAGATGCCATGACGGCCTCCTTGAGAGTATCGTACCAGTATATGCTGGCACGATATATATTGCCGGGTCCGGGGTCAAGCTCGACGATCAAGCCTGCTTCGCCCCATGCCATGACGAGGCGTTGCACTTGTCAGCGCGCTCCGCGCCGCGCAGGTCAGCGCCAGGGCGTAGCCCAGTCCTGGACGGAAGACACACGCGACGGGAGTGCTGAAATGGTCATGACGATCCTGGAGGCCCAGGTTACGCCGGAGCGGTGGGATGCGCTGCGCGACTCCTACGAAGCACGGGCCCGCCTGCCGGCGTCTGGTGCAATCGTCGAGTCGTTCCTGGTCCAGGGCACCGACGACCCCGGCACCTGGCGCATCGTGACGTTGTGGCGCGATCAGGCAGCGCTTGACGCGATGCGCGGTTCAGGCGAAACGCCCACCGGGGTCCTCATTTTCCGCGACGCCGACGCCGAACCTCGCTTGACGGTCTCTACCGTGTGGGCGAATCCACGGGCTCCATCAGGTTCGACGCCATGATTCCCGTGGTTCCCGGGGTCTGGAAGATGTGGAAGGGCCGGCCAAGATGGGCCCGTGTGCGCCATACTCGACGGCTACCTGACCGGGGCCTCCGCCTGGACCCCCTGGCCGAGGCGGGCGAGGCCAAGGCGCCGCCCCGCCCTCAGCCCTCCGGCAGGTAGACCTCGCTCCCCCGGGCGCGGAACTCCCCGGCCATTTCCTCCATCCCGGCCTCCACGGCCTCCTCCACCCCGAGCCCCCGCGCCTCGGCGTAATCCCGGATGTCCTGCGAGATCCGCATGGAGCAGAACTTCGGTCCGCACATGGAGCAGAAGTGGGCGACCTTCGCCCCCTCGGCCGGAAGGGTCTCGTCGTGGAAGGCGAGGGCGGTCTCCGGGTCCAGCGACAGGTGGAACTGGTCACGCCACCGGAAATCGAAGCGAGCCCTCGAGAGCGCATCATCCCACTCCCGCGCCCCCGGGTGCCCCTTGGCCACGTCCGCCGCGTGGGCCGCGATCCGGTACGCAATGACCCCGGCCTTCACGTCGTCGCGGTTCGGAAGGCCCAGGTGCTCCTTCGGGGTCACGTAGCAGAGCATCGCAGTTCCGTACCACCCGATCTGCGCCGCCCCGATGGCGCTCGTGATGTGATCGTAGCCGGGGGCGATGTCGGTGGTGAGCGGCCCGAGGGTGTAGAAGGGCGCCTCGTGGCACCACTCGAGCTGCTTGTCCATGTTCTCCCGGATCTGGTTCATGGCCACGTGCCCCGGCCCCTCGCACATGGTCTGCACGTCCATTTCCCACGCGATCTTCGTGAGCTCGCCCTGGGTGCGGAGCTCCCCGAACTGGGCCTCGTCATTCGCGTCGGCGAGGCTCCCGGGGCGAAGCCCGTCGCCCAGCGAGAACGACACGTCGTACGCCCGCATGATCTCGCAGATCTCCCGGAAGTGGGTGTAGAGGAAGTTCTCGCGGTGGTGGGCCAGGCACCACTTGGCGAGAATGCTCCCTCCCCGCGACACGATTCCCGTGACCCGGTTCGCCGTGAGGGGGATGTAACGCAGGAGGACCCCCGCGTGCACGGTGAAGTAGTCCACCCCCTGCTCGGCCTGCTCGACCAGGGTGTCGCGGTAGATCTCCCAGGTGAGCTCCTCGGGCACCCCCCCCACCTTCTCGAGCGCCTGGTAGATGGGAACCGTGCCGATGGGCACCGGCGAGTTCCGGAGAATCCACTCCCGGGTCTCGTGGATCTCCTTCCCCGTGGAGAGGTCCATGACGGTGTCCGCGCCCCAGAGGGTGGCCCACCTGAGCTTCTCCACCTCGTCGTCGATGGAGCTTCGGACCGCCGAGTTCCCGATGTTCGCGTTGATCTTCACACGGAAGGCCCGCCCGATGATCGTGGGCTCGAGCTCGGGGTGGCGGATGTTCGCCGGAATGATCGCCCGTCCCCGGGCCACCTCGCTCCGCACGAACTCCGGGTCCATGCCCTCGCGGAGTGCGCAGAACTCCATCTCTTCGGTGATTTCGCCCCGGCGGGCGTAGTGGAGCTGGGTCACGACGCTTCCAGGGATGCCACCGCCACGCGCGCGCACCCACTCGGCCCTGAGGGGAGGGAGCCCCTTCCGGGGGTCAATGCCACGGGGGCCGCTCGTATCGGGCACCCTGAGGGGGGGCTCCCCGCCCGAGAGCTGGATCTCCCGCATTGGAACGCGGATTCCGCGGGAGCCCTCCACGAACACCTTCCTCGAAGCGGGGAAGTGGGTCCCGTAGTCCGACGGGACGGAGGACGAAGACGCGGTTCCGTTCGAGGCGGCGTTCGAGGCGGCGGGCGAGGACATCGGGTTCCACTCCGGCGTGCGGTGGGGCATCCGGGCCGGAGCGGAAGAGAGGGGGCCGCACGACAAGGGTCCGCACGGCGCCGCGCTCCCTACGCCGGTGCGAACCGGATCAGGTTCCAAGGGACTCTCTCAACCCCCGGTCGGGGGTACCCCTGGCGGCTTGTTCGTGGAAGGAAACGGCACCGGCGCCGGGGCGCAAGCCGAGGGCACCGGCCGGAGTGGTGCCTCCGCCGCGGCGCTCAGACCCGCACGGTCTTCCACCTTCCCCTGGAGAAGAGCCAGAGCGTGAAGAGCCCTGCCGAAATCTCCGAGACGAACACGGCCCAGAACACGCCGGAGGACTGCCACCCGAGCGTGATCGCGAGCAGGTACGCCAGCGGAATCTGGATCGCCCAGAAGAAGACCAGGTTGATCTTCGTGGGCGTGATCGTGTCGCCCGCGCCGTTGAAGGCCTGCACCGAGACCATCCACCATCCGTAGACGAAGTAGCCGTACGACAGGATCCGGAGCCATGCCCCCCCAATGGCAATGACGGTGGCGTCGTCGCTGAACAGCGCGATCAGCCGTTCGTTGAGGACGAAGTAGGCCACCGACACCGCGACCATGAAGAGCATGTTGTAGAGCCCGATGCTCCACACCGCGGACTCGGCCCGCTCCGTCCGGCCCGCTCCCAGGTTCTGGCCGACCAGGGTGGCCGCGGCGTTCGACATTCCCCAGGCGGGCATCAGCGTGAAGAGCATGATCCGGAGCGCGATCGTGGCGCCGGCCACCGCCTCGGATCCGATGTCGGCCAGGATCCGCATGAGGAAGATCCACGAGGTCATTGCCACGACCATCTGACCGATGCCGCCGCGGGAGGTTCGGAGAATGTTCCGGACGACCGCGCCGCTCCAGGCCAGGTGTGCGCGCTTCACGCGAAGATGCCTGCTCCCTCGAAAGAGCATCCAGAGCTGGAACGCCACGCCGGTGCCTCGGCCAATGGTGCTCGCGATCGCCGCGCCCTCGATGCCCAGCGCGGGTATGGGACCGAAGCCGAAGATCAGGATCGGGTCGAGCACGATGTTGATGGCGTTGGCCAGCCAGAGCACGCGCATGGCGATCGCGGCGTCGCCCGCCCCCCGGAAGACCGCGTTGATCACGAAGAGCAGCATGATCACCGCGTTGCCGCCCAGCATCCACTGCGTGTAGCGGTAGCCGTGCGTGAGGCTCCACTCGTCCGCGCCCATGAGGGCGAGCAGGTCGCGGGCGAAGAAGATCCCCGCGACCGCAAAGGGCAGCGAGAAGAGCACCCCGATCAGGATCGCCTGCATGGCGGTGACGCCGGCTTCATCGCGCCGCTTCTCACCGATTCGGCGGGCCACGATCGCCGTGACCGCCGTCGAGAGCCCCATTGCGACGGAGTA
Source organism: Gemmatimonadales bacterium (assembly GCA_050485725.1). Taxonomy (GTDB): domain Bacteria; phylum Gemmatimonadota; class Gemmatimonadetes; order Longimicrobiales; family Gaopeijiaceae; genus SKNW01. The sequence goes on from JBJHBX010000123.1 coordinate 5,757, forward strand.
GAGCAGGAACAGGTAGGTCTCGGTCAGTCCCACCGTGGCGACGGCCGACGCGCCGAGTCTGCCCACGAAGTAGATGTCCACCACCGCGAACGTCGACTCCATGACCAGTTCCAGGATCATGGGAACCGAGAGCAGCAGGATGGCCTTCCGCAGGGGGATGCGGGTGTAATCGGCCTCGGTGCCGCGTACGGCCTCCTTCAGATCGCGCCAGAGCGAACCGGCAGGTGCCTCGGGAGCGCCCACTTCGTTTTCCTGCATCGAGGGAGTCGCGGATCGCCTGGGGGCGGTCATGGAGTCCTGGGTAACGAATGAAGATCGGTTTTCCGGACCAGTTGTCGAGCGACCTGCCTCGGTTTCGACCCCGCCGGGTCGACCCTCAGCCGGCGTCATCGAGACCGGCGCGTCCGCGGAGCCGCTCGTAGTTCAGCCGGAAGAGCTCCACGACCTCGGCCGAATCCTCCTCGGTCCGGATCACGCGCGCCGCCCACCCCGGCCGGTCCACGGGGTGTGGTTCGATCATCCCCTCCCGGAGCAGTTCGGCCCAGAGGGACTTCGGGAACCCGAAGTGCGCCACCCGGGCGCCGTGCATGTGACCGATCTCGACCCGCCCCAGCTGCACCGAGGTCTCGCCACGTAATCCCGGACGAATCGAGATTCCGGGCCAACCGGCCACCTCGGCGAGTACCGGGTGGCCGTCGAAGTCCGAGGGGGGCTCCATCTTCCGCTGCCTGGTCATCGTTCACCTCGCGTTCGCTGTATGGGTCATAGCCCGAAGGCGCGCCGGCCCCCTTGGCGGAGCCCGCGCGGGGAGTGTAGTATCTCAAGTGCACTTGAGATCAAGGGCCCGGAGAAAGCGATGCCCGACGCGAAACAGGAAATGCTGACCATGGGAGAGGTGGCGGGCCGGAGCGGCATTGCACCCTCCGCGATCCGCTACTACGAGGACCGGGGGCTCATCCACGCGCAGCGGATGCCCTCGGGGCACCGACGCTTTCCGCGACACGTGCTCAGGAGGCTCGCCTTCGTCGTGTTTGCACAGCGGGTGGGACTGAGCCTCGAGGAAATCGGTGCCGAGCTGGCGCGCCTTCCCACGGACCGCGTGCCCACCGGAGACGACTGGTCCGCGCTCTCGGAACGCTGGACCGAGCGCATCGACCGGCGCATGGCCGAGCTCGAGCGGCTCCGCCACGACCTCTCCGGATGCATCGGATGCGGATGCCTTTCCGTGGAGTCGTGCGCGCTGATCAATCCGGGCGATCGGCTGAGCGAACTCGGGCAGGGCCCGGCCCGGTGGAAGGGGTGACGGTGACCAAGGGGAGGGCGCGGGTTTGCCGGAGCCGCTCCAGTACCCGGATCACCCACTCAAACGGGACCTTGACGCTTTCCGGCGCCGGCCTGCATCGTAGGCGAGACCTTGGCATCCTGCTTCCCGTCCCGGGTTGAGACCATGTCCAATCCGTTCCCCGAAGTCCGTCGCTCCCTCCTGCCCTGGACCGTCGCCCTGGTGGTGACCCTTGCGGCCTGCGGCGGGGGCGAGGGGTCGGCGGAGGGCGGGCACCTGACCACCGAAACGGTGAACGGGGTAGAGCACACCGTGGCCGCCGATGTCCCCGAGCTCGACGGGGGGCTCGAGCTGCTGTGGCGCGCGCCGGACCAGGCCGCCGTGCTGGAGGGAGTCGACTGGGCGGATCCCACGTGGGTGGCCGCCGACCAGGACCGGGTCGCCGTGCTGGACCCGATGACGGGCCGCGTCCACCTTTTCGAC